>JAGARY010000235.1 GCA_017622055.1 Treponema sp.
GATTCAAAAATTGGTCCAATGTAAAGGGCATTTACCCCAAGATTTTTTATTCTTTCTAATTCTAAAGTTAATTTTTCAAAAGCGTTTCCAGCGGGGCAAGAAAAATCGTTTTTTTTAGGGCATCCGCAAAGTCCCAAAGGATAAATATGATAAAAAAACTTGTCTGAAAAAAGTGCGTTCATGGTTTTTCCTATTTTATTTTCTATACATTGTTATATACCGAACGGTATAATATTTGTTAATATGTATACCAAACGGTATATAAAAAGTCAATACGAAAATCATAAAAAAAAAACATTGTAAAAATGATCAATAAATTATTTGTTAGAATAAAGATTTTTGTGTATAATACTGTCTTATGGAATATATAAAACTTCAAATTGGCTGTTTAGCTATTATTTTCTTTATAATTTTTTTATATTTGCGTGAAGTTGGCATAAACAAAAATAGAAAAGAATATTCACTCTTTACTTCAATTTATATAACTGCAATTATGTTCATAGTTTTTGATGGAATTACTTCATATACTGTTAATCATTTGGATACTGTAAGTCACCAAGCGAATATAATTTTTCATTTATGTTATTATATATGTATACAAATGCTTGTTTTTTTGATGTTTTTGTATATTCTTTCAATTACAGAAGGAATTCCTCCAAAAATTTGGCAAAAAATTTTTATTTCGCTACCTTTTGCTATTAGTATAATTATTTGTTTCTTTCTTATAGATGATATAAAGTTTTTACAAGGTTCAATTTCTAATTATTCTTCTGGCGGTTCTGCTACATCTTGTTATTTGATTGTGATTTTGTATTTTATATTAACAGTTGCAACTTTTTATAGACATTGGAAAAATATAGAAAAAAGAAAATTAGTAACAATTTATGTTTATTTAAGTGTTTCAATGTGCGTTTTACTAATTCAAGGTTTTTTTCCACAAATTTTGATTACTTCAATTGTTCCTGTTATTTTTGTTCTTGGAATTTATTTAAATCACGAAGAACCAGCTGTAAAAAAGATTACAGAATTTAATAAACATACTATTGTTGATTTTGCTACTTTGGTAGAAAATCGTGATAACAATACTGGTGGGCACATTAAACGGACCACTGCTTATGTAAAAATTTTGGTAGATGAACTTCGTGCTAAAAAACTTCTTAATGAACTATTAACAAAAGACTTTTCAAATAATTTGGAAATGACAGCTCCTCTTCATGATATTGGAAAAATTGCTACCCCTGATGCAATTTTGCAAAAACCTGGAAAATTGACTGATGAAGAATATGCAGAAATGAAAAAACATTCAGAGAATGGTGCAAAAATTATTAAAGAAACTTTTGGCAAGCACGGTGATGAAGATTTTATAGAAATGGCTTACCAAGTGGCTTTATTTCATCATGAAAAATGGAATGGAAAAGGTTATCCTTTGGGATTAAAAGAAAATGAAATTCCTTTGTGTGCCAGAATTATGGCAATTGCCGATGTTTTTGATGCCATTTCTCAAAAAAGATGTTATAGAGATGCAATGCCTTTAGATACGTGTTTTGAAATTATAGAAAAAGGCAAAGGTGTAGATTTTGATCCACTTTTAGTTGATGTTTTCTTAGAAATTAGACCAAAAGTGGAACAAGTTTATAATGAAATTTAATGGATTTTGAGAAAACACTCCAGTTTTGCATTTGCAAAACTAGAGGCGAAGGTGCAATGCACGTTATTTGTAAAAAAAATTACGACCTTCGCCATTACCAAAACATCTTTGCTTTTTCTTCTTCTGTGAATGGCCGTTGATATTCAAATTTCATTTCTTTTAGTTTTAATCCTGCTTGTGGAACATTCAAACGGAAAACTGCATAATTATTTTGACCAACAAATGGACGTTCCAAAGTAACGTCTTTTCCATCAGTTCCTGTGAAAGAAAGTGAAAGAGTAGGAATTCCCATTACAAAAATTGTAATTGGTAATTGAGCTAGTTCTCCAAGTTCGCTACTTCCTGTAATGAAAACTTTGTACATTCCGCGTTTTTCAAGTTCAACTGCAAATGCATAATCTGTTCCTGCAATTGTAGAATCTTTTGTGTCTAAAGGAATTGTAACAGAATCAACTACATGAACAATTTCCAAATTATCAGAAGAAATTCCATCTGCTTCATCCTGTGGACGATTGATAATTTTTACTGTATCTGCAGTTTTCATCATTCTAGCAAGAGGATTTGCATTCAAATGCCATTCACAAATGTTTTTTGCAGAACGTTGTAATTCTGCACGAGTTAATCTTCCGTCAGAAAGAGCTTGTAATGTGTTGTCCCCAGTTGAAGCAAATGAACCATCTGGACAAACCATGTACAAATCATTTTGACTACGAACCATTGCGGCAAAGTTAGTTTTATCTTCTGGTTTTCCAAATTCGTTTATGCTGGCAAACCAGTCTGTCATTACAACGCCTTTGAATCCCCATTCATTTCTTAAAATTGTTGTGTTTAAATCATAACTTCCGGCTGTCCATCTTCCGTTTACAGCACCGTAAGTTGTCATTACAGAAGTTGCTTTTCCTTTTTTAATAGCAATTTCAAATCCTTTTAAGTAGATTTCACGCAACGCTCTTTCAGAAGCGGCAGAATCTATAAAGTGTCTGCGTGTTTCTTGATTATTTGCACAAAAGTGTTTAATTGTTCCTGTAACATTCATTGTGTTCATTCCAAGAATTTGTGCTGCACCAATTTCCCCAGTTACAAGTGGATCTTCAGAAAAATATTCAAAGTTTCTTCCGTTTAATGGATGGCGATGAATATTCATTCCAGGTCCTAGCAAACATTCAACTTTGTTGTGAACCATTTCCATTGCTGTAAATGAATAAAGTTCTGTGTTCAATTTTTTGTTGAATGTACAAGCAAGTAAAGTCCCGTTTGGAAGACTAAATGCTTTTACACCGCTATCAAGGCGCATTCCACTTGGTCCGTCATCACAACAAGCACAAGGAATACCAAGCTGTTGAAGGTGAGGGGAAACTCCACCAAATGCAGACGCTGTTCCCAAAGTTACTTTTAAGCTTCCCATGCCTTCGCCACGAATAATACAAGATAAATCATCATCAGTTAATTGACCAATAAATTCGTCCAGCGTTGCTTTTCCGCTTTTTACATCAGAAAGTTTAATTCCTTTGTCATCTGTAAAAGGAATTTCTTTTGGAAGATTATCAAGACGTTTTTTGTCCATGTCATAAGTGAAAGTTGGAACTTTTTCGTATTCAAGGGTGAAAGTTTCTCCATTTTGCACAGGGTTGAATCTTTCAAAATCCATTGTGGCAGCTAATGCTTCTGTTAATTGGTCTACTACAATTAATTCAGAAACTTCAAAAGAATGAACTAATTTTGCCGAACGAACATCATTTCCAAGGTAAAAATTGTATTTTCCAGGCTCTAAAACATAAGCTGATTTTTTACCTGTAATTCCGCTATCGTCATAAGAAGCAATTGTATAAGGTGAAACTTCAAATTTAATTTTTTGTGATTGATTTGGAGCTAATAAATCTGATTTTTCAAATGCACACAATGCTCTAGCTGGTTTTCCCAATTTTCCTTGAGGTGCTTCTACATAAAGTTGCAAAACTTCTTTCCCAGCTACATTGCCAGTATTTTTTACAGAACAATTTAAAACAGGTACAATGGAATCACTTTTTTCTGCAGAATACGTACGGTCAAGGCACGCTTTGCTCAAGGCCTTGACTCGTCCGTTTTTAGGGGTTGTATTAACCCCTAAATCAAAATCAATTTGGAAAGTAGAATAACTTAAACCAAAACCAAAAGGATACATAACGCTGTCTTTTGCAAAAGTTTCAAAATATCTGTAGCCAACATAAATATCTTCTTTGTAAAAGTTTCTTTTTAAATCACCAAAGTTTTTGTGTGAAGGATAATCTTCAATATTATAAGCAATTGTGTCTGTTAATTTTCCACTAGGATTTGCTTTTCCTGTAAGTAAATCAACAACACCGTAGCCGCCAATCATTCCCCCTTGCCAAACGTACATTACAGCCGAAGGATTATATTTTTGAACAAAACTCATGTCGATGATTGCGCCAACATTCAACAAAACAATCACTTTGTCAAAATGTGCACAAACTGTTTTTATCATCA
>JAGARY010000022.1 GCA_017622055.1 Treponema sp.
CACGGAAGTCAAGCTCTCTTACGTCGATGATACTGCTCTTTAGCGGGAAAGTAGAAAGCTGCTGGCTTTTTTTATTTTAAATTATAATTATCTAAACTAAACGTTGTCCGTAGAACCAACTCCAGCTAAAGAGCAGGGACTGCTCGTATTGGGGAAGTAGATACTCTAATCGGGGAAACGGCAAAAAAATGCGATTAGCATTTTTTCGTTTCATCCGATAAACTGTTGGAGACCGCTTTAGCGGTCTGCTGCTGGCTTTTTTTTATTTGGTACTGTTTATTTATTGTTTAATATTCCCTTCTATGTAGTAAATCTATTTTTTATTTACTGTATCTATATTGAATGTTATAATTTTTATATGGTAGAAAAAAATCAAATGGTTGGCTGCGCTTTTTTGCCTATTGACAGAAAAATGAAGCGCATATTGATTTCGAAATGAAGTATGAATAAAAAATATTTTCCGGGTTTTTGGGAAGTTATAGGGGGCAATCTGGAGTCTGGGGAAGATTTTGAAGATTCTGTGATTAGGGAAGTGAGTGAAGAAATCAATTGTAAAATAAAGAATTTAGAACATTTACATTCAAGAGTAATGTATTTAGATGGTTTGATGTATATTACAGTTGCTTATTATGGTGAATTGTTTAGCGAACCTATATTTAATAAAGAAGAAATCTCTGAAATAAAATGGATTACTGAGGATGAATTAGAAAAATTTGTTTTTTGTCCTGGTGATAAAGAGTTGTTAAAGTTAGGATTTGAAAAATTATGAATTATAACCCTAATAAAAATGAAATTGAGTTTGTAAAAAATCTTAATGTTTGTGAATATAAAAAGATTCAATTAATTGCAAAAAATGTATTGGATGAAATTAAAAATTTTATTAAGCCTGAGATTTCTGAAAAAGAGATTGTTGAAGAGTGTAAATTGCTTTTGAAAAAACACGGAATTGATGAGACTTGGTATTATGATTGTCCTGCGTTGGTTTTGCTTGGAAGTAGAAGTTGTCTTTCAATTTCTGGGAAAGAATTATGTACCTTCTGATGAAAAAGTTGGAAAAGAGAATCTGATTACGATTGATTTATCTCCTTTGAAAGATGGTGTTTGGGGTGATTGTTCAAGAAGTTTTGTCGTTGAAGATGGAATTGTAAAAGCTGAAACTGATATAAAGAATTTTGAGTTTTTGGAAGGTTTAAGAATTGAACGTGAATTGCACAATCATTTTATTGAATTTGTAAAACCCGGTATGTCTTTTGAAGATGTTTTTATTTAGGGTTTAATACAAACCCTAAAAACGGCCGAGTCAAGGCCTTGAGCAAAGCGTGCCTTGACCGGACGTATTGAATTGAATGAAAAAATAAAATCTTTTGGTTTTGAAAATTTGGATTTTAATGGGAACTTAGGACATACAATTGAAAAGGATAGAAATAATCGTATTTATTTTGAAAAAAGTAATATGAAAAAATTAACTGAAAATATGTTGTTTACTTTTGAACCTCATATTCGTATGGTTGGGAAAAAATATGGATTTAAATTAGAAAATATTTATTATTTTGAAAAAGGTTCTGTTAGGGAATTGTAGTTGAAGATGAAAAAGTTTGAATAAAAAATGAAGTATTTATTAATTAAGAGGAAAAAATGTATTTAGAAACTGTAAATAAAATTTTTGATGATGTTTTTAATGGAAAACCAACGGAAATTATTAGAAATACTGTGGGATTGGCGGGGTATGTTTATACGGTTGTTTTTAATGATACAAAATATGTTATTAAAATTTCTGATGATAAAAATTTAATTTTAGGTTCTACTTATTGGTTAAATAAAGTAAAAGATTTGGATATTCCAACTCCTTGTGTTATTGCTGAAAATTTGGTTAATGCACCATATTATTTTGTTATGTCTTTTATTCCTGGAAATGATCTTGGACTTGTTTATTCTTCTCTTTTAAAAAGTGAAAAGATAATTATTGCAAAAAAGATTATTGGTTTTCAAAAAGAAATTAAAAAATTGCCAATGGCTAAAGGTTTTGGCTCTCTTAATTCTTATGAAGATTCTGAGAATATTTGTTCTTCTTGGGAAGAAAGTTTGTTAAATGATATTAATCGGGCAGAGGAAGCAATTATTAATAATGGGATTTTTTCTGTGGAATATGTTATGAAACTTAAAAAAATTATGCCTAATTTTAAGGAATATTTTAGTAGCGTAAAACCAGAGCCTTTTTTGGATGATATAACAACAAAAAATGTTCTTATTCACGAAGGGAAACTTTCGGGGATTATTGATTTGGATTGGATTTCTTTTGGTGATGATGTTTTGTTTTTAGGTTTGGTTACTATGGCTCTTTTGAGTATGAAGGCTGATTTAGATTATGCTGTTTATTTAAAGGATGAAATGAATTTAAATGATATGCAGGAACGGGCATTGAAATTTTATGTTTTGATGTTTTGTGTGATTTTTATGTCTGAAAAAGGGATGTGTTTTAATCAAGCTGAACCTATGAAAGTTTCTGAAGAAGAGAAAATGCTTCTACAAGAAATTTTTAATAGATATTATGAAGAATTGGAGTTGTAATTTCTTGGGTTAGGGATTGGAGCCACGCCGAAGGCGTACTTTGCGTAGCAAAGTATGGAGCGCTTTGACGCGGAATGGCGCAAAGCCCGACCAGCCAGCAAGGTTTCTGAGCTTGCGAAGAAAAACTTGCGAATGGCTGGGAACCTCCTTATTTTTCTTTGACTTTTTATTGAAAATAAATCACTTTTTTGAGAGAATTGGTGTATGAGAATTGCGATTATTGGATACAGTGGGTCTGGGAAGTCTACTTTGTGTAGGTTTTTGGGTGAAAAATATGGGATTCCAATGCTTCATTTTGATACGGTGCATTTTTTGCCAAATTGGGAAGTGAGAACGGCTGCGGAAAAAGAAAAAATTGTTCGGGATTTTTTGGACAAAAACGAAAATTGGTGTATTGACGGAAATTATAGTAAGATTTTTTTTGATGAACGGATGGAAAAGGCTGATTTTATTGTGGTGATGCTTTTTAATCGGATAAATTCGTTGTGGCGTGTTTGGAAAAGGTTTAGAATGTATAAGGGATGTTCGAGGCCAGATATGACTGAGGGCTGTGATGAAAAACTTGATTTTGAATTTGTTCGGTGGGTGCTTTTTGATGGGAGAAAAAAAGAGTCTAGGGCAAAGTACAAAAAGGTAATTTGTGATTATAAGGATAAAGTTGTTGTGATTAAAAATCAGAAACAGTTGGATAGATTTATGAAAATTGGTTTTGGGGGAAAAGATGGGAAATAAAAAAATTAATTTTGTTCCTTTTATTTTACTTTTTGTAATGATTTTTTCTATTGGTGGGAGTTTTTTATTTAATTATTTGAATAAGATTTATGGGACTTTTTATTGGGCAAAGTTCATTTTTAATTTTGTGGCTTGTGAATTAATTATTTTTCATATTACTCCGCCTTTTGCAACTTTGATTACATTTATTGTGGTGAATACGAATAAAAAATATTACGATTCTTTTTGGTTTAAGCAATTTGGATTTGAAAAAAAATTATATAAAAAAATTAATGTGAAAAAGTTGAAAGAAAAAATTGTTTCTTATGATGATAGTCTTTTTTCTGCTAAAAATGATTTGTTGATTATTGTTAGAAATATGACTCAGTCGGAAATTGTTCATGAAATGATTTTTTTGACTAGTTTTGTTCCTTTATTTTTGAAAGGATTTTTTCCTCATACGGTTGTAGTTGGAATTTTGTGTTTCTTTTTTGCCATTTTGCATTTGCCTTTTATTATTGTGCAGCGATTTAATAGACCTAGAGTTTTGAAATTAATGAAAAAGTAGTTTTTGGAGTTTTTTTTTTAACAATTTTTTTATTCTAAAGATTCTTCTGTTTCTGTAAAATCTTTTGTAATTTCTGAAAACAACAATTCTTTAATATCTGATTTTACTTCGACCGGTGATTTTGATTTTTCGAATTCTTGATACATTTCTATTATTTCATCGAGGGTTTTTAGGTTATATTTGTATTTATCGCGACAAAATTCTTTAAATTCTTCTACTAGATTTTTTTCCATAAATTGTTCCTCTTTTGTATATAGCAATATACTTTGATTGTCGGAAAAATCAAGAAATAATTGAAATATGTTTTTGTGGAGGGAATGGAAAAAGATCCTCTGGTGTAGCCAGAGGACGAAAATGACATAAAAATTACTTTTTAGACAGCACCATCATTTTTTATATCAATTTTTGGAATTTTTCAAAAGAATCTTGTGGTGTAATTTCTTTTAGGTGTTGCAAAATGTATTGCAATTTTGATTGTGCAAATTCTTTTGTGTAATGTTCCATATTTTTGAATGCTTTTGTGCCAAAATCTTTTTCTGTATTTGGATTTTTAATTTGTTCTTGGCAGAAGTTTGTGTAATCTTCCATAACTTTTTTCAAAGAATTATATTCATTTACAGCGTCTTGGATGTTTCCGTTTTTTAAATACGAAGCAATTTTATATTTTGTAATATCACGGTAAAATCCTTGGCTTAACGGCTTTAGTTTTGGATTTTTACACAATGCATGAATAATGTTCAATGCCCAATTACAAAATTCTACGGAAGTTTCCATTGGTTCTGCAAAACAGTATGTTTCTGAAGCGTAAACCATTACTTTGTTAATTGCTCTTGTGAAGTTTTGTAAATCAATTCTAAGTTGATTTTGCCAAGCTTCTTTTCCGTATTGCATCATTGCAACTTCCGCACTAATTCCTTCTCTTAATTGATTTGATTCAATACTTGGTAAAACGTTAATGTGTTCCCATGCTTTGTCATATTCTTTGTTGTGAATGTAAATCCACGCTGTTGCAAAATGTACCATATCAATTTTTGAAGAATCATTTGAATATCTTATAACTTGATATCCACGGTTGATTGCTTTTTGTACGTATTGATTCCATTTTTCGGGATTATCTTTGAAACATTGGTTAAAATCTGCAAAACGACTTAAATGAGCAACGTATTGTACGTATCGCATTAAGATTTCGTAATTGTAAGGATGTTTTTCGCATTCTGAATCAAGATAATCTGCGGCTAAAATTGCTCCTGATGTTGAATCTGTGGAATCTCGCAATTCATTTGCTTTATTTTTGATTTTTTCTGCTTCTTCATTGTCGTAATCTGTTGTGTTGGAATCCATTCCAAAAAGTGCGTCTGTTGTAACGTTTAAGGCTTTTGCAATTGGCACAATTTGGGCTGTGTCTGGAAGTCCATTTTCAGATTCCCATTTGCTTACGGCTTGTGAAGTAACATAAAGTTGTGAAGCAAGTTCTTCTTGTGTAAGACCAAGTTTTTTTCTAAAAGTTTTGATGTTGTTTCCTAAAGACATATACAGTTCCTCTTTTTTTCTGAATTATTTTTCACGGCCGTGTTGATTTTACTATAACGGATTTATTGATTTTTTACTAACAATTTATTTTTGGATTTTTTACAACGGAAAGTTGAAAAGTTATTTTTTACTTGTAAAGTTTTTGATGATTTTATGTAAACTTTGTGTTGCAAAAGTTTATAAAAAATCACATTTTGGGTGGTTTTGTTGTATAATTTGCTATGTTATAATTTGAAACATAAATTAATTGGCCAATTAAAAACTAAAATTGAGGTATATTTATGAGTTTAGGAACAAATATTCAGTATTTAAGAAAATTAAATAGATTAACACAAGAACAATTTGCAGAAAAAATGAATATTTCAAGGCAAACTGTTTCTAGATGGGAAGCAGACGAAGTTACTCCAGAACTAGATAAACTTGTGGAATTGTGTTCTATGTTTTCTTGTAAATTAGATGAATTGGTCAGAGAAAATATGTCTTTTAAAGAAGAGATTTATTCAAAAGTTGAAATTAGAAAAGTTCCTAGTTTTAAAATGGCAAGATATGTGATGATTTCTCCGAATCCGGAAGATGATGTCCAATCTTACATGAGAAAA
>JAGARY010000236.1 GCA_017622055.1 Treponema sp.
AAACATTTGTTAAAATTAATTCCAGCAGAAACAAAAGGTGCCATTGCTAAATGTTCATGCCAAAGCGATAACAAACCTCAAATTAGAAAGGATTGTACAGCTGGATGTTTTAAATGTGGACTTTGTGCCAAAAAATGTCCAGAAGGTGCAATTGATATTTCCTCTGGTTTACCAGTTATTGACTATACAAAATGTACAAGCTGCGGCGAATGTGTAAAAGCCTGCGTAGATAAAGTTTTGGTTTTAAGATAAGTATTTTATTTCCTAAAAAAGGGATGTCTAATAAGATTTATCATACTGAAGTAAGTTCGGAATGATAACTGCGTTTTTACTTTTTAGACATTCTTTTTTTTATACTTTTTTATCTTGCATACTAGTATATTACAGTGTAAAATATAACCATGAGGTTTTACATGAAAAAAATTATTAATTTTATTTTAAGTTTATTAATTTGTTCTACAGCAATTTCTTGTGGAAATGAAGTTCCTTTAGAATTAAAAGAAGCAACAGTTTCAGAAGGCATTTGTAAATTATTTGTAGAAAAAAAATACGAAGCCGCTTTTACAAGAATGAACGAATCTTATAGAGCTGGCACAACTTTAGAAAAGTTTCAGTCTGAAATAGAAACTTATTTTTCTGATGTAACAGAAATTAAAAAGAATAAAATGGAATTGATTGATGAAAATAATTCTTTCTATTCTATTTTGTGTTTTTTAAAAACAGATGGTGGAAATAAATATTGTAATTTTATTTTTTCAAAAGGGAATTTATTTCCAGTTGGTGTAAACTTTTTATCTGAAAAACCAAAAATTACAAAAAATGAAAAATCAAAAAAAGATTTTCCAACTGTAAAAAGTGGCGATTTTGATTTGACTCTGGCTTTAGGGGAAGATTCTTTAAAAGATTTGTGTTCAGATTATTTTAAACTTGGTTGTGGCATTTATGGATATAACATGGAAACAAATGCAATTAATCATAAAGAATATATGGAAGTTGCAAAAAAACATTTTAACAGTTGTACATTAACCAATTTAATGAAACCAGTTTATGTTTTGAGCGAATATGATTCAATTGATAATTTTGAATCTGGAAATTCTGAACCAGTTTTGAATTTTCAAATAATAGAAGATACCTTAAAATGGTGTAAAGAAAACAATGTTCAAATGCGTGGTCATACTTTGGTTTGGCATACACAAGCTCCAAGATGGTTTTTCTGCCAAGGTTATGATTCTTCAAATGATTTAGTTGGCCGTGAAGAAATGATTGAACGTCTTGATAGTTTTACAAAACAATATATGGGCTATGTTCAAGATAATTTTCCTGGAGTTGTTTATTGTTGGGATGTAGTAAACGAAGCGGTTGACCCTTCAAAAGGTGATAAAAATACTAATTTTATGTGCCGAATTGTAAATGATAATCAAGAAAACTATTGGTATTCCACAATTGGACCAGATTATCCTGAAGTGGCATTTAGAATTGCCAGAAAATATGCTGCTGATGGAGTAAAACTTTTTTACAACGATTACGGAACTGTTGATAAAACAAAACGAAATTATATTTATAATCTTTGTAAAGATTTAAAAGAAAAAGGATTAATTGACGGAATTGGAATGCAAAGTTATTGGGATATGAAAAATCCAAAACTTGAAGATATAAAAGAAGCAATTGAACTTTATGCAAGTTTAAATGTGGAAATTCAACTTACAGAATGGTCAATGTCTGCAAAAGAAGTTTCTGAAAAAGGTTTTGCAGAACAAGCCGAACGTTATGCCAGCATTTTTAGATTATTAAAACAATTAGACACTCAAGGTGGGGGAAATGCAAATATTACTTGTGTTTCTTTCTTTGGGGTAATGGATGGCTACACTTTATACGGAAACGACACAACAAATTCCAGACTTTTTGATAAAGATTTACAACCAAAACCAGTGTTTTACAGTGTAAGTGATACATTCAAAATGTTTTATTAATAGTCTTAGATAAATTTACAATTTCAAACTCTTTTTTTTCTAGGAATGTTTAGATTTTCGTCTTATAATTTTAGAATGGGTTAGTGATTGTAGCCCCGCCGAAGGCGTCCTCCTGCAAGTTTTGAGCAAAGCGAAAAACTTGTTAGCAAGCGTTCAGCGAAGCTATCAGGAGGATGAAGCGATAGCGTAAGGGCGAAAAGCACGACCTGCGAAGCAGGAAACCCCCAATTAATAAAAAGAGGAAATTTATGTTTGAAATTGCTGCGATTTTTTCTGACCATTGTGTTTTGCAAAGAGAAAAAAATATTTGTATTTTTGGGTACGGCGAAGATGGAAATGCTGTTTTTGTAGAACTTTTTGATAAAAATGGCGTTTCTTTGGGAAAAAATTTTGGAAAAATAAAAAATGGTCGATGGGAAGTTTATTTGCCACCTGTTTTTGCTCAAGAAGGTTGTTCTCTTGTGGTGAAATGTGAAGATTTTTCTAAGACTTTTTGTGATATTTCTATTGGTGAAGTTTGGCTTGCTGGTGGGCAGTCTAATATGGAATTTGAACTTAGAAATTGTTCAGAAGGTCCTGATGAACTTGCCAAGGAAAAAAATCCAAATGTTCGTTTTTATTATACTCAAAAAATTGGTTGGATGGATCAAAAATTTTATGACTGTGAACGAAACACTGCTTGGGGAATTTGGGGTAGCGATGGTTGTGGCGCTTGGAGTGCCGTTGGTTACTTTTTTGCAAAAAAATTAGCTAAGGAACTTGGAGTTACTGTTGGTGTAATTGGTTGTAACTGGGGCGGAACTAGTGCAACTGCTTGGATTCCAAATTCTTGTTATGAAAAAGACAGTGATTTAAAAACTTACATTGATGAATATGCTGTAGAAACTGCTGGGAAATCTATTGAACAGCAATGTAAAGAATACGACGATTACGAAATTGAAAATAATATTTGGCAGGAAAAATCGGCACAAATTTATGCAGAAAATCCTAATGCAGAATGGGCTGAAGTTGAAGCAAAACTTGGAAAGTGTCCTTGGCCAGGTCCAAAATCTTGTAAAAATCCTTACAGACCAG
>JAGARY010000237.1 GCA_017622055.1 Treponema sp.
ATTTGGCTAAATTTAGAGATTTTGATTCTCCATTGTTTATTAAATTTTTGAAGTACGAGAACAAAACAACTTGCATAGAACAAACAAAAAAATATCCCCAAAACACAAAAAAACTATGAAAAAATTGAGAAAAACCAAACCTAATTTTTGAAAGATTACAAATAAAGAAAAGAATAAAAGTAAAAAATAACCTTATTTTATTTTGTTTTCGATGAAAGAAGCCTCTAATAAGTAAAAGATTAATACCTAAAAAAAATAAAACAACATTCATAAAATTTGATAATTGGGAAATAGATATTTCCAAGGAATAAACAAAACAAACTATTGCGAAAATTTCTATCTTTTGTGGGAATATAAACAAAAAAACTAAACAAATGATAGAAAAGAATGTCTTTATAAATAAAGTACACAACTGATAATCAAACATGAGTTCATCATTGAATTTAAGAAAGCATAATTGATTAATAACAATTGCAAATACCATAACAACTCCAATTACAGTAAAAGCACGAATATAAAATAAGAATCTTTTATCTCTAGAAATTTTTTCAAAACTCATTACTCTGCTCCAAGATACTAACTTCTCTTACGTATTTTATTTTATAATCTTTTTTTTTGCAAGCAAATGAAATAATAAGGAAAAATATTACAAAGGTAACATCAAAAAAAAATAATGTGATGTATGTAATATTTGAATAAATATATCTTCTCCAATCAACTTTTTTTTGTAATAATTTCGACTGTTACGTAACAAAAAAAGTATTATACGGAGAAAAATTATGAAAAAAATCAAATTTTTACAAATTCTTTTTGTTGGTTTGCTTGCAATTGGGTGTAAGCAAGAAGTAAAAGCTAACTTCCAAAGTGAAGTTCAAAATGAACAGATTGAAAAATATAGTATCATAGGTCAAGAACATAACAAGATGTTAAATAATCTATGTTTTGGAAACTCATTATCAGAAAAAGCTATAATAAGTTCTCAATCAATCTGTTTGAATGAATACTTTGACGAAAATACAAAAGAATACTATGTATCAAATTCAAAAAATCAAAGAACGGCATCAAATGACAAACTTTCACCAACAATGGAACAAGAAAATCTTGTAAATAAAAATGCTCTAATCTTTATTAAAGAGATTGAAAATATATTAATCAATCCTCTTTCATCATTAGATGAAACAAAAAAAGAAATCACTAAAATAGAAAATAAAGCATTAGAACTGTTAGAAGAAGATGACTTAATGCAATTTATGAGCTATGCAGAAACAGCTAAATCTTCTCTAGAATTTTGGAATGAAAATTATGCATTATTATCAGATACAAATACTTCAAATGCAAAATTTATAAATTGGTGGAATCAATACAAACATCGATTAGGAATGATGGCAGCGTCTGATGCTGCAGGTGCTGCGGCAGGAGCTGCAGCGGGTGCTGTAATAGGGGCACAAATAGCAGGTGTTGGTGCAGCACCTGGAGCAATAATTGGAGCCGTTGTTGCTGGTGCAGTTTCTTCAGCTCAAGGTTTTGATCAAGATTGTCTTTGTATTGTAGTCCCTCTCACATCAATTGAAAAGGAAATAAGAAAAAAATAAAATAAGAGGTGGAGACTCTAATAAATTAAATCATTAGTGTAGTACAAAATCACTTGAATGATTCCATGATTTTTCTTGTTAGATATCTCCCCACCTATTTTATATCTTAGATACGGAGAAAAATTATGAAAAAATATTTATTTATTTTTATCACTTTATTTTTTACACAAGGTCTCTTTTCACAAAATAACGATATTTTTCAAGTTCAAAAATCAGCTGAAGAATTAAAAGCAGATTTATCGAAAGTCATTATTCACCAAAACGGTTTTATGAACTTGATAAATTATGAAACTATAGAAGGTGAAAAAATACCTGAAAAAAATCTAAAACTTTTGTTAGATAGCATTCCTGAAAACAAAAAATTGAGAAAGCAAGAAACATTTTGGAATGTAATGGATTATGTTTGTTTAGGATTAGCTGCAAGTGGAATTGTAACTTATTCAATTTGTGCATTTAATCCAGAAATGCAAAACAAAGAAACTTTTCAAAATATTTCAATAACAACTACAGTAATTTCACTTTTTGGAGCAATTTTTTCTGGAAATATGGCCACATCAAAACGATTAAAAGCCGTTGATAATTATAACATTTCTGTAATGGGGATTCCACTTCGGTAATACTGTCATTCCAAAATCGCTTAAAATTTAGCAATTGAAATTTAATTTCCCTTTAAATAAAGCCTAGCCCAGATTGGAAAGGCGCTGAAAGCGTTCTCGGATGTTGAGCAGAGCGAAACATCCGAGAATGAGCGTTAGCGGAACCTTGGAAAGCTGGAAAGGTAGAATTGATTTTTGGGGATTTTTTTTTATGGTATTTTTTAAACTGTATTTGCTCCAAAATCACAAAAAGAATAAAATGTTATTATTAAATTAGTTTTGTACTATCCTAAGTAAAATTTCCTATTGATTTTTAGCAATTATCTTCTAAAATATGTTATACTGTGCTATACAGAATAAATTAATAGGAAATTTTATGAGTATTGAAAAGAAACCTTTAGTAAATGACTTATACACAGCAGACCCTTCTGCACATGTGTTCAATGGAAAAATCTACATTTACCCTTCTCATGACGAAGATATTGATGTAGAAAACAACGACAACGGCGATCAATATGACATGAAAGATTACCATGTTTACGAAATGCCAGATACAGAAACATATCCAAAAGATTGCGGATGTGCATTAAAATTGGAAGATATTCCATGGGCAAGTAAACAAGTTTGGGCTCCAGACTGTGTAGAAAAAGACGGAAAATATTATTTTGTTTTCCCAGCTCGTGATAAAGAAGGATTTTTCAGAATTGGTATTGCAATTGGCGACAAACCTGAAGGTCCATTCAAAGCAGAACCAAATTATATTCCAGGATCATATTCAATTGACCCATGTATGTTCCCAGATACAGACGGAAAATATTATCTTACTTTCGGTGGAATTTGGGGCGGACAATTAGACCAATACAGAAATAACAAATGGAGTGCAGATAACAAAGAACCACAAGGTGATGAAGAAGCTTGTACAGCAAAAATTGCACTTATGAAAGACAATTTGTTAGAAATGGCAGAAGAACCAAAAGACATCATGATTCTTGATGAAAACGGAAAACCTCTTACAGGTGGCGACGAAGCAAGACGTTACTTTGAAGATCCATGGTTATTCAAAAAAGGCGACACATACTACTTTACATATTCAACTGGAACAACTCACCTTTTATGTTACGCAACTTCTAAAAATGTTTACGGTCCATACACTTATGGCGGCGTAATTTTAACACCAGTTCTTGGATGGACAACACACCACTCAATTCTTGAATTCAACGGGAAATGGTACTTATTCTACCACGACTGCGAACGTTCTGGTGGCGTAAACCAAAAACGTAACATAAAATTCCGCGAAATGAAATTCAAAGAAGATGGCGGAATTGAAACAATGGATGGAAGCATAGAAAAGTAATTTTGGTGTTCCCCAAAAAAAAGACCATTTTGCAATGCAAAATGGTCTTTTTTTTGTTCGGTGGGCCATCTTGGATTTGAACCAAGGACCAAAGGATTATGAGTCCTCTGCTCTAACCGCTGAGCTAATGGCCCGAATTGATGTGATGTAAGATTAACATAAATGAGGGATTTTTGCAAGATGGAAACTAAAATCTTCTTTTATTCAAAAGCCTATTCCAAACACACAAAATCTTAAAACTTCACCAAATACAACTTCCTACCCAATTGTAAAAGAATGTGTTTTGTGATAATCTAAAATCAAATCCCACATATAAAGAGGTCTTATTATGCCTTATACAGAACCAACAAGTCTAGCGATTGTTGCGTGTCCTGGTGGCGAAGCTTTCGCCAATGAAGTCATAACGCACCTTAAACACATGTACAAACACCGCTTCACTTTGAAGAACGATGTTGTATCAAAGCGTTATGAGCTGAGTAAAGAAGAGCTTGTGAACAAAATTAATTTGCAAAACGATTTGCAAACTAGTGATTTGTGCATAAGAGGAGCTACAAACAAATATCGTCAACCTGATTTTATGGTAAAAACTAGGTTTTCGTATTTTGCAAATGGAGAAGTAAAAACCGAACTTCTTGAAACTGTTCGGGGAAAAGATGTCTTCATTTTCCAAGACGTTGAGAATCACGAAGTTCTTTCCCTCAACGGTGGTAAAAACAAGGTTGTAATGACAGTAAATGATCACGTTATGTCATTGCTGGTTACAATTGATGCAGTTAGAATGGCAGGAGCAGAAAAAATTACTTTAGTTGTTCCAGCTTATCCTTACGCACGCCAACACAAACGTAAAGGACGTGAAGGTTTAACTGCAAGTCTTTTAGGTCACATCTACGAAATGCAAGGTGTTTCAAGAATCATCACTCTTGATTTGCACTCTCGCGAAATTCCAAACGCATTTTCTCGCCTAAATTTGGATAATCTTCATGCAAGTTATCAAGTTATCAGAGAATTAAGCAAAATTGTTGATTTAACTGGTAAAACTGAAGATTTAGTAATTGTTTCTCCTGACACTGGGGCAATTGATAGAAATAAATTCTACGCTTCTGGATTAAAACTTCCTTTGGCAATGATTTATAAAGAAAGAGATTATTCAATTGTTACTCAAGATGCTCATTCAACAAATATTAAATCTGTAAAATTGCTTGGTGATGTAAAAGGTAAAGTTGCATTCTTGGCAGATGATATGCTTGGAACTGGTGGAACTTTACTAAAAGCTATGGAATTTTTAAAAGAACAAGGTGCTACAAAAGTTATTTGTGCAATTTCTTTGCCATTCTTTACAGGTAATGCAATTGAACAATTTGACGAAGCTTACAAACAAGGCTTGTTCTACAAAATTATTGGTACAAATGCAGTTTATCACGAAGAATTACTAAAACGCGAATGGTACATCAACACAGATGTTAGTGGACTTTTTGCAAACGTAATTACTCGCATTCACTACAATCAATCTTTGGGTGAATTACTTGATAACAGAAATATAATTGAAAAGGTTTTAAAACAAAGTAACAAAGAGTCTAACAAAGATGAATCTTTAAAAGATGAAGTTTGCAAGGACAACTAAAGTTTTATGACTGACTGTATTCTTGCGGCTGATATTGGAACAACATCTCTAAAAATTGGATTAATTTCAATGAAGGGTAATTTAGTTTCTTTAGCAACCGCAAGAAATCTTCAAAAAGACGCAAGGTTTTGTGGAGCAAATTGGCTGCAAACTTTGCGTTTTGCATTTAACAAATTAAAAAATAAATCTGAATGCAACATTATTGGAATGTGCGTTTCTGGGAACGGTCCTACAGTTGTAACAGAAAATGGACTTACAATTCGTTGGGATGAAGAAACTCCAATTCTAGAAGATTTTGCCGAAAAAGAAAATCCATTGATAAAATTTTCACTTTTTTTGCCAAAAATCTTACACTTAAAAAACAACTTTCCAAAAGAATTTGAAAAATCAAAATATATTTTTTCTGGTCCAGAATACGTTTTGTATCAACTAACCGGAAACCCAATTACAATTTTGCCCGAAAATCGCTACGAAGCTGCTTATTGGACAGATGATGCTTTAAAAATATGCAGAATTCCAACAGAAAAAATGCCGCCTTTTGTAGAAATTGGTGATTTTGCAGGAAATCTTTTACCAGAACAAAGCGAAATATTGGGGCTTCCAAAAAATCTTCCTATTTTTTGTGGTGGTCCAGATTTTGTAATGGCAATTATTGGTTCTGGAACAAATTCTGTTGGTGATATTGTGGACCGTTGTGGCACAAGCGAAGGAATTAACATTTGCATCAACAAACAGATTTTTGCAGAAGGATTTAGAACTTTGCCATCTCCATTCCCTAATCTTTGGAATATTTCTTTACTCATTCCAAACAGCAACAAAATGACAAAAGATGGCCGAGTTGAAATTGCTGCAAATGGAATTAAAAAAATTGAATCAATTTTACAAGAAAATAACATTATTCTTTCTGATGTGATGGTTGTTTCTGGCGGTCAAGGGAAAGATAATTATTTAAATAAAATAAAAGCGCAAAAAATGAATCTTAAAATTGCAAAAGCAAACAATTGTGTTCACGCAGAATTGCTTGGTGATTTTTGTGCCGCATTAAAAGGCATGGGCTATTTTGATTCAATTTTGGACGCTTCAAAAAAATGCATTAAAAAGGTAATTCAAAACTACTAAAATGAAAATCCATAAAATTCCACAAACTATTCAAACTTTAATTTTTGATATTGATTCTACACTTTACACAAACAGTGCTTACGCTTACGAACAAGTTGATTGCCAAGTAAGAGAATTTGCAAAATTAAAAAATATGACTTCTGATGAGGCTCGAAAACTTGTTTTTGATTTTAGGAAAAACTTTGCCAAAGAAAATAACGGAAAAAAAATTAGCCTTGGAAACCTTTTAACAAATTTTGGCATTCCAATTGAACAAAGTGTGCAATGGCGAAATGATTTAATGCGTCCAGAAGATTTTTTAGTTCGGGATGAAAAATTAATTTGCGAATTACAAATTTTGTCTAAAAAATATAAATTAATTTGCGTTACAAACAATCCTGTAAAACCTGCCAGAAAAACTTTGGAAGTAATTGGCATTTCTGATTTTTTTGAACACATTGTAGGTTTAGACACTTGTTATAAATCTAAACCAGCCCGTGAACCTTTTGAAAAAGCCTTAGAATTAACAAAAACAACCGCAGAAAATGCAGTTGCAATTGGCGACCGTTATGATTTAGATATTGAACTTCCCCTTCGCATGGGCATGGGCGGAATTGAAGTTTCTGGCGTAGAAGATGTGTATGGGTTGAATAAAATTTTAGGGTAAAAAAGATCCTTAATTCTTTTTCTGGATTACTTCGCCTTCGGCTCGTAATGACAAGAAACTACAACCCGAATGCCACGTCACTGCTGCGAGCGAAGCGTGGCAGTCCAGCAAAAAACAGGACGACACCCCGCACGCAACCCAAACTTTCTAGAACAACCCAGAAATGCAGCCGTTGTCGTCTACGTCAATGTTCAACGCAGCGGGAGCTTTTGGAAGGCCTGGCATTGTCATAATATCACCAGCCAATGCAACAACAAATCCGGCACCTGCATACAATTGAACATCACGAACAGGGAATGTAAATCCTTTTGGTGCGCCAATTAAAGTTGGGTCATGGCTAATTGAATTTTGAGTTTTTGCAATACAAACAGGAAGATTTTTGTATCCAGCATCTTCAAAAGATTGCAACTTCTTTAATGCTGCAGGAGCAAAATCAACACCGTCTGCACGATAAATTTCTTTTGCAATTTTTGAAATTTTTTCTGTAAGTGGCAAATCCAATTCATAAAGTGGATGATAATTTGCTTTTCCACTTTCTGCAATTTCACAAACCGCTTTTGCTAAATCTGTAGTTCCGTTGCCACCTTTTTCCCAACCTTCAGAAAGAACAGCTTTTGCACCAACAGAATCACAAAGCTTTTTAATAAGTTCAATTTCTTCGTCTGTATCTGTAATAAATTTATTAATTGCAACAACAGCAGGAAGCCCAAATTTTGCAATATTTTCAATGTGAGTTTTAAGATTTTCAAAACCTTTTTCCAACGCAACACAATCTTTTTTTGCCAAATCAGCTTTTGCAACACCACCGTGCATTTTAAGCGCCCTAATTGTAGCAACAATTACAACTGCACTTGGATTCAATCCTGCCGAACGACATTTAATATCAAGGAATTTTTCTGCACCCAAATCTGCCGCAAAACCAGCTTCTGTAACAACGTAGTCTCCTGTTGCCAACGCACACAAAGTTGCGTTTACACTATTACAACCGTGAGCAATATTTGCAAAAGGACCACCGTGAACAAAAGCCGGATTTTTTTCCAAAGTTTGAACAAGGTTTGGTTTAATAACATCTTTTAATAAAGACGCAATTGCACCAGTACATTTTAATTGACCAAAAGTAACGTTTTCTCTTGCATAATTTTGACCAATTACAATATTATCAATTCTTTGTTTTAATTCTGTAATTGTTTTTGAAAGACAAATAATCGCCATAATTTCTGAAGCAACAGAAATTGAAAAATGATCTTCGCGTGGAACTCCTTGCAAACGTCCACCAAGACCAATTGTAATATTACGCAAAGCTCTATCATTTAAATCCACACAGCGTTTCCAAGAAATTGTACGTGGATCAATATTCAATTCGTTTCCTTGCTGCAAATGATTATCAATTAAAGCCGCAATTAAATTGTTTGCAATACTAATTGCGTGAATATCTCCTGTAAAATGCAAGTTAATATCTTCCATTGGAACAATTTGTGCATAACCACCGCCACAAGCTCCACCTTTTACACCAAAACAAGGTCCAAGACTTGGTTCACGCAATGCAACAACTGTTTTTTTACCAATTTTGTTAAGTCCATCTGCAAGCCCAATTGAAACTGTAGATTTTCCTTCACCAGCTGGAGTTGGAGTTACAGCTGTAACTAAAATTAATTTTCCAGGATTTGTTTTTGCTTTTTCTTGCAATGTTTTTAATTCTGCAAAAGTAATCTTGGCTTTATAAGGCCCGTACATTTCAAGGGCATCTTCTTTAATATCAATTTTAGCCGCAATTTTTGTAATTTGTTCCATTTTGTTGCTTTGAGCAATTTCAATATCTGTCATAAAAAACCTCATTTATTTGGGGATGTAATATTTTAACCTAGATATGATATTTTAACAAGTTATAAAAGAAATGTGTTATGTTATGTGTTAATAGAAAAGAAAAATAAAAAAAAGAAGGAGGCTCCCCCAATTCGCGTTGCTCATTGGGGTCGGGTGTTCCAGCCTTCGCTACCGCTCATTCCAAGGCAAAAACTTGCCTTGGAACTTCGGGCTTCCATACCCTAGCCTAAATTATCAGCGATTAAATCTTATTGGCGAACAGCTTTTTCTGCAGCAGCACGAACTTTAGCTTGTTCAACAAAGAATGCGTTCAAATCATCCCATCCATAAGATTTACAATCTTCAACCATTTTTGCAACAATTGAATCATATTCAGCATCTGTTTTTGCATAAATAGCGTTCCAAGAACCATTTTTTACACAATCACAAACTTGAGATTTTTTCATTTCCAAATCTGTTGGAACTGGAGTTGCTGTAAACAATGTTCCAGGAGCAATTTGGTAATTTCCACTCAATAAGTATTGATCTGGGTTAGCAGCTTTTGACCAATCACGCCAAGCTTGTTCAATTTCTGTAGCAGCTGGAACTTGTTCAGAAGCCCAGAAGAAACGGTTATATGTTTCACCTTCTGTTAATGGGTTAGAAGCATCCAAACACCAAGTAATGTTGTTAATTTGGAAAGCACCGTCATGATATGTTCCTTTGTAAGGTTCTGGCATTTCTGTGTTGTTTTGGTCAGCCATAGCTTTTTTACCAAATTCTGTTAAGTAAGATTTTCCATCTTTAATTTCCCAAGTAACTCCTTGTGGACCATATTGAGTTGTCAAATATCCTTCTGGAGTAGAGAACCAGTTAATAATTGCCATACAAAGTTCTGGATAAGCTGTTTTTGAACCAATAGACCAAATGCGTTCTGCACCGTAAACGTTTTGTCCGTAAACTAAAGGACGAGCTTCAGTTGGGCAAACTGGGTACATAGCTTTACCTTGGCTTGTGTGTGTTTCAGAGTTATAAGTTCCTGAACCCATCCAGTTGAAAATATTCCAGAATGCAGTTCCGTTTTGGAAATCTTCTGACATACCATTATATTTTTGTGTTAATGAGTCTGGATCCAAAAGACCAGCTTGGAAAAGTTTATTAAAGAATTTCAAACATTCAAGATATGGACCATTTTCTTCGATTGCACCATGGAAAGATCCTGTTTCTGGATCATAAAGACCAACATAGAATTCGTCAAATCCAAAGTAAGCTGTTGCAAGAGCTTTTACGAACATAACCATATCACCGTCCCAGTCATTGAACAAAGAAGCACCATAAGTTGGGTTTCCGTTGTCATCTGTAGGACAAGCTTCTTTCATTTTTGCAAGAACATCTACAAGGTCATCTAAATTTTTAATTTCTGGTTTTCCAATTTGTTCATAAATATCAAAACGAAGATCCCATGTATAGAAGAATTGTTGAACGTCTTTAGCAGATGTAGAAACTGAGTGTCCAAATCCGTGGATTTTTTTGTCTGGAGAAACAATCATTTTGTTCTTTTGAAGAGCAAGTTTCATGTTTGCATTAATATAAGGCCCCCATTTAGCAAGAAGATCATCTTCTTCCCAATCCAAAAGCAAACCAGCTTCTACAGCTTTACGGTATTGATCACCATCATTACCCCAAACAACGATATCACCAAGGTTTCCTGCTTCCATACGAGTTTGGTAAGCTCCACCAACTTCAGGAATAATGTTAATTTTAACATTAAACTTTTCAAGCATAAGGTCAGCAAACCAACCTGTTTGAAGTCCTGAATAGTTTGCAAGTTGTGAATAAACGTCAAGAGTAACTGTTTCTTTTGGTTTTACGCTCTTTCCGTTACCATTTCCTTTACAGCTAATTGCGAGTGTTGCTGTTGAAAGAATTGCAATTCCTAAAATTGCACTTAGTATTGATTTTTTCATTTTTTCCTCCTAAATGAAATAAAAATCGCCAAATTAACCTTTTACCGCACCAAGCATCAATCCTTTTACAAAGTATTTTTGCATAAATGGGTAAACACACAAAATTGGTATAGCAGTAACCATAGCTACTGTATACTGAATTGATTTTGTATTAAGCATTTCTTGTCGTTGAGTTTCTGAAAGACCTGTTGTAGCAGTTCCCATAGAAGCGGCAAGATTTGAAGACTGATTTAAATAAATGTAAAGACGTTCTTGCAAAGTTTTAAGTTTTGGAGCCCCGGACATAAGAATTAAAGAATCTTGGAAAGAATTCCAATGTCCTACAGCACACCAAATTGCAATTGTAGCAAGAATAGGTTTACTCAATGGCCAAATAATCTTTACAAAAATTGTCATATAAGAAGCACCATCAATAGAAGCACTTTCTTCTAGTTCTGCAGGAATAGATTCAATATAAGTTTTTACCATGATGATGTTATAAACACTTACAATTCCTGGAATAATATATGCCCAGAATGTATTTGTAAGCCCAAGCATTTGCATTGTTGTAAACCAAGGAATAAGCCCTGCACTAAAATACATTGTTACAATCATAAAACGATAACAAAGTTTTCTGTGCCACATTTCCTGTTTTGTAACAAGATATCCAACAAAACCAGAAGCAATTGTACTAACAATTGTTCCAATAACTGTACGACCTACTGTAACAATAAAAGAAGAACCTAAATCGTGAACATCTTTTAATGCAAGATAGTTTCTAAGGTGAATTCCTCTTGGCACAAAGTTTACCAAACCTTTTGCTACTAAACCATTATCTGAAATTGTATTTATAAACAAATAATAAAATGGAAATACACAAATAAAAGTAAAAGCTAAAAATAGAAAATAATTTATAATATTAAAGATTACGTCGCTAATCGATTGTTTTTCTACCATAAAAAATTAAACCTCCATGATTTTCTATTTAGATTTTTAGGCAACCCCAAAAATCCATATTCAATATTAGAAAATTGATGTACCTCTAATCCATTTTGAAATTTTGTTTGTAATAAATAACAATACAACACTTACAAATGATTTAAACATACTTACAACAGTTGAGAATGGAATGTTTCCACTTGAACCACTACCAAATGTCAATTGATAAACATACAAATCAAGAACTTCAATTGGTCCTTTATTTGTAGAGTTTTTGAATACAAGATATTGGTCCATACCATTACTTAAGATATTTGAAACAGACAAAATCAAAAGAACAATATAAGTTGGGAATAATTCTGGTAAAGTGATGTGCATCATTTTTTGGAAACGTCCAGCACCGTCAACAGTTGCAGCTTCGTAAAGTTCTTGGTCAATTCCACTAATAGCGGCAATATACATAATTGCAGACCACCCAAGGCTTTTCCACATTCCCCATAAGAGCATTTTTATCCAGATAAAGTTTTCGCCCATGAGCATATTTTTTCCAGAATCCCAGAAACCATTGTTTACCATCAAACTACTAATGAATCCTTCTGTTCCAAAAATACAGAAAGCAATTGCATAAACAAGAACCCAAGAAATAAAGTTTGGAATTGTTGTTAAAGTTTGAATAACACGACGAACTTTTGTATTTCTAATTTCTGCCAAGAAAATTGCAAAGAACATTGGACACCAGCTAGTTAAAATTCCAAGTCCACTCATTGCCAAAGTATTTCTCAAAACGCGAATAATATCTGAACGAGTTGCGGCATTTTCAAATGGAGCTTTAAACCACTTAAAGCCAACCCAATTTTCCATTGAAAGAACATCACCAGCAGAATAATCAAAGAATGCGTATCGCCAACCCCACAATGGTAAATAACTAAAAATAAATACAAGAATAAGGAAAGGCAAAATCATAAGGAACAACTGTAAAGGTGCATCAATATGACATTTTTCATCTTTTTTTGGTGCAGGAGTTTTTATAAATGAAATAATTGAACAAATTAATATAATTGCAGCAAGCACAACAAAGAAAACGTAGCCTGCAGGTTCAATTGGAGCCAATCTATTTACGTTTGGACTTGAACAAATCAAATTATATGAATAAAGAATTCCAAACATACTCAAAATAACAAGAGAACTTCCTGCAATCAAAGCTATGTGAGCATATCTTTTTAATTTATTGTTACCAACAGAAACACAAGAACCAAGTCCACAAGCAATAATTCCAATACAAGCAATCATACTAGAAAAGAATGCAATATTAATTACGTAATAAGGGAGCCATCCACGAATTAAAGCTCTTTCAATATTTTTTGTATAAGTTCCGTATGCAAAACCTGAAGTAAACAAAGAAACGTTTCTACTGATGTTTTCTGAAATTCTTGCAGGATTTAATGCTGGAATAAAAAGGAAAATGAACAAAACAAGTGATAAAACTCTGTATGTTACCTGGAACGATGTTACAGAAAATTCTGCTTTTAATTCTGTATCATTTTTATCCCAAATTAATAAAAGCAATGCACTAGCAAATGCCAATACACTAAAGATGATATATAAAGGAATTCCATTTGGAGCAGTTGCCATTACATCAAAAGTTGCCAAAACATTTGTTAATCTAGAATATGCAGAAACATAATTTACCATGCTTAAACTAACACCAACGGCACCAACACAAACAACAATAAATCCAATTTTTCTGATTAAACCTGTACCACAAGACAAGTAAATTCCTACAATACAAAGTGCAATTGCAATAAAAGTAAGAATACAAGCAAATCTATCAAAAGAAACAACATCGGCAAGGGCTTCATTATTTACAGAAAAAGTATTCCAATCTTGTTTGTAATTTTTTAATTTGATTTTTTCAGCTTTTTCTTCTCCAATTACTGTATCTAATGAAGAAAAATCCATATCAACACTTGTATCTGTGTCTGACATACCTTCATTCATAAGATTTGCCAAAGCGGCATAGTAATCTTCCATAGAAGAATCTTCAGAATTAGTTATTTCGTTAATTGCAGCAACAGCGGAATCTTCTTCAACAGCACTCTGTTTTGAAGCCTCTACAAATCCAGAAGAAAAGCTTTTAAAATAAAAAACTGATTTTAGTAAAGAAACATCTGAATCAATATGATTAGAAATTCTGGCAGGATTAATGAACCCAACAAAAGTAAAGAAAAACAACAAAATAACTGATGTTTTTAATACATAATTAGCAACACTTTTTTTTGAAACACTCAAGAATATACCCCTTTAATTACGATAATTATTCTTCAAACTTTTTTATTAACCGTAAAATAATTTCCTAGGATATACTTGTAGTTTCTATTAACTAAAACATTAAAATGCACACTAGAATACTATACCTAGGCAAAACTTCTTATAGGTAAAATTACCTAGGTATAGATTATATATTCATACATTACAAAAAGAAAGTAAAAAAATATTTTCTTCCAATAATCATATATTTTTTTACAATTTTTCGGCGATGTCGTAAATCAATTTTTCTGTTTTTTCCCAACCAAGACATGGATCTGTAATTGATTTTCCGTAGCAACCTTCGCCAACTTTTTGTGCACCGTCTTCGATGTAACTTTCAATCATAAATCCTTTTAAGATTTTGTTGATTCTGTCGCTGTGTTTGCAAGAATTTAAAACGTCCATTACAATGCGAGCTTGTTCAAATGGATTTTTGCCAGAGTTTGCGTGGTTTGTATCAATAATAACAGCTGGATTTTTTAATTCCCGATTGTCATATTCATCACACAATCTGATTAAATCTTCGTAGTGATAGTTTTGCAAATTGTTTCCGTGTTTGTTTGTGCTTCCGCGTAAAATTGCGTGAGTATGAGGGTTTCCTTCTGAATGAACTTCCCAACCTCTGTAAATAAACGTATGTTGGTGTTGAGCAGCCATAATTGCGTTCATCATAACTGAATAATCACCACTTGTTGGGTTTTTCATTCCTACTGGAACTTCAATTCCACTAGCTGTAAGACGATGTTGTTGGTCTTCTACAGAACGAGCACCAACTGCAACGTACCCAAGTAAATCATCCAAGTATTGATAATTTTCTGGATAAAGCATTTCGTCTGCACAAACAAAACCTGTTTCGCTAACTGCACGCATGTGAAGATGACGTGTTGCAATAATTCCCTTGAACATATCTGGTTTTCCGCTTGGATCTGGCTGATGAAGCATTCCTTTGTAGCCGTCTCCAGTTGTTCTTGGTTTATTTGTGTAAATGCGTGGAACAATTAAAATCTTGTCTTTTACTTTTTCTTGAACTGGGCAAAGTCTGCCAATGTAATCAATTACACTTTCTTCATTGTCTGCAGAACAAGGACCAATTATCAAAAGCAATTTATCACTTCTTCCTTCAAAAACTGCTTGGATTTGTACACGTTTTTCTTCTACAACTTTGTCCATTTTTCCAGTTAAAGGATACATTTCCTTTACTTCCATTGGAATTGCCAATTTTCTTTCAAAATCCATATTCATATTTTTACCTCTATATTTTATTTTTTCACTTTGATTTTTACGCTTTCCAAACATTCAAAATAATTTGGAAAACTTTTATTTACAGCTTCAATTCCTTGGATTTTTCCTCCAGTTTTTGTAAGCAATGTAACCAAACTCATTACAATTCTGTGATCATTATGACCGCAAAGAATTTCAAATGGAGATTTTAATTCACTTTTGTAAATTGTAATTGTATTTTCTTCAATTTTTGATTGAACTCCAAATTTTGCAAGTTCCCCACACATTACCTGGCCTCTGTCGCTTTCTTTAATTTTTAGTCTTTTTGTGCCAGTAAATTCTGCGCCATCAAACATTGCAGCCACAACAAATAAAATTGGCCCCAAATCTGGACAATCAGAAATATCAATAGAAGAAAAACCATTTTTAATTTGTGCAAAAAGTGATTTATAAACTTTATCACCTTGCAACGAATTTTCATCCAAACCAGAAATTGCAACTTTTCCGCCAGCATAATTCAAAGCTTCAAAAAACGCCGCGTTAGAAAAATCACCTTCTACAGAAACTTCACCACATTTATATTGCTGATTTCCTTTTACAAAAAGTGTATTTTCATTTTTCCATTCCACTTCCACACCAAAATCTTTTAGAGCCTTCAATGTCATATTGATATATGATTTACTTTCGATTGGTTCAGAAATTTCAATTGTACTGTCGCCATCAAGCAAAGGAAGTGTGAACAAAAGCCCCGTAATAAACTGACTACTAATGTTTCCTTGAACGTTATATGTTCCAGCTTGCAATTTTCCTTTTGATTTTAAAACTGTACGATCATTTTCATTTTGAACTTCTTTTTTAAAGAAAATCCCTTGATTTTTACAAATTTCTTCGTAAACAGTCATTGGTCGTGTCATCAAAACATCGCTTCCAATAAAAGTAGATTCATTTTGATCTAACATAGACAAAGGAACAAAAAATCGCAAAGTGCTTCCGCTTTCATTGCATCTAAAACACTTTGATTTTTCAAGTTTTCCAAGAGATTCCCCTGCACCTTTCACAAATGCAGTTCTATTTTCAACTTCAACATTGGCACCAAGTTCTTTTAAACAATTGATTGTTGCTTTAATATCTTCTGACAAATCAATATTGTGAACTACACTTTTTCCTTTTGCCAAAGCTGCACAAATTAAACTTCTGTGAGCCATACTTTTTGAAGGAGGAGCCACAACTTCACCATCCGCCAGCGACTTTTCCACAACTGCCAAATTATTTTTAAACACAAAATCTTTTTGAATTGCTTCGATTGTGTGAAAAATATTCTCGTCAGATTTAATCATAAAATCACAACTGGCTTTGTAAATTGGCAATCTTTGTTCATAAAGTTTTTCCAACTTTTCTCGGGAATTAGACAAAGGTCTGTCATCTGTTGCTTTTATGTTTTTAATGTCTCGGTCAATAAAATAAATTAATCCGTTGCGTTTTAAAGCCACAACATTTTCTTCACGCAAGATTGCACCGCCACCAGTGGAAATTACAGCATTAGTAATAGAAGAAACTTCTTCAATAACCGAAGATTCTAAATCTCTAAAATATTTTTCCCCTTTTGATTCAATCAATTGGGCAATTTCGCAACCAGCTTTTTCTTTAATTAAATTGTCTGTGTCAAAAAAGTTTCTACCAAGCTTTTTTGCAAGTTTTTTTCCAACAGAAGATTTTCCGCAACCTGGCATTCCAGACAAAACAATATTCTGTTTTTGTTTTATCATTCTGTTAAAAATTTCTTGTGATTTTGTGTTTTCAATTTTGCATTCAAAAAAGAATTCTGCCGCTGCAATTGCTTGTTGAACTAACATAAAAAGTCCGCCTTTTGCAATTAATCCTTTTTTTTCTGCTGCCAAAACCAAATTGCTTCTTAAAGGATTATAAATTGCGTCAAAAACCGCTTCTAATTTTTCAAAAGGCTGCAAATCAATTGGCATATCATTTGCTTTTGGAAACATTCCGCAAGGAGTTGTATTGATGATGATTTGAGCGTCTTTGTGATTTTTTGCTGCATCATCGTAAGTAATACAATTTTCACCTTCCCTGCGACTCACAATTAAAACTTGCCCTGCATTCAAAGAAGCGGCAACTTCTGTGGCAGTTTTGCTTGTCCCACCAGTTCCCAAAATTAAAACTTTTTTTCCTTCAAGATTTGCCCCGGCATTTACAATTAAAGTGCGCAAACCAATAAAATCTGTATTGTATCCAAAAAGTTTGCCATTTTTATTTACAATTGTGTTTACCGCACCAATTTTTTTTGCGTGCTCATCAATAGAGTCTAAAAATGGAATAACATCTTGTTTGTAGGGAATTGTAACGTTTATTGCCTTAAAGTTTTTTTCTGTCATAAAAGAGTTAAGATTTTCTTTGGCAATTTCTTTAATTTCATATTCATAATTTCCAATCCAATTATGAATATCTTTTGAATAACTATGCCCCAATTTTTCACCAATCAAACCGTATTCCATATAACCTCCAATATTAATTATGAATTAAGAATTCAGAATTAAGAATTTTGAATTCCGAATTCTGCATTTTCCTATATTTCCAAATTTTTAAAATGTCCTAGCAACTTCACTTCTTCGCATTGTTCTTTTAGACCGTTTACCAAAGCGTCGCCTTTTTGGCTAGAAAGTGCCCCTTCCCCTTCCACATAAAAATAATATTTCCAAGGCACATTTTTTACTGGACGACTTCGCAAAGATTTTAGATTAAATCCGTTGTCTCCAATAATTTTAATTGCTTTGGCCAAAGCTCCAGGTGCATTATTTACAGTGAACATTAACAAAAATCCGTCTGCTGCCGAAACATCTGCAGAATCATTATAAACTCTAGATAAAACAGCAAACTTTGTAGTGTTCAAATCGTTTTGATTAATGTTTTCTTCCAAAACTTCCAAACCGTACAATTCAGCCGACTCTTTACTGCCAATTGCCGCCACAGACACGTCTCCCATCTGAGCCACGTTTCTTGCCGCCATGGCCGTATTTACCGCAATTTGAACTTCAAACCCGTGATTTTGAATATATTCACCACATTGTTCAATTGCCTGCTCATGACTCACAACAGTTTTTACATCAGAAATTTTTGCACCTTTTACCCCAAGCAAAGTTTGGCAAATATGCAAATTATAAATGCCATTTACAAAAAGACTTCCCGAATACATCAAATCAAAAACTTTAGTAACGTCCCCAGCAAAACTATTTTCAATTGGCAAAATCGCAAAATCACAGTCCCCAAGTTCCACCGCTTTGTATGCCTTTTCAAAACTAGAAAAAGCAACCATATTTCCATTTGGAAAAATCCGTTTTGCTGCAATATTTGCAAAAGCACCTTCAATTCCACAATATGCAACACGACTTCCAGAAACCAAAACACTCTGATATTTTTTTGAAATATCCATAATGCTGTGAATCATTTCCAAATAGTAAGTTTTATAATCTGGATTTTTTATATATTCTAATTCTTTATTACAAATTTCTTTTTCCCGAGCTTCGTCAAAAATTGGCAACCCAAATTTCTTTTTATGACTAGCCACAAGTTTTGCCGCATCCATTCGTCGCTCAAAAAGAGCCGCAATTTCCACATCAATTTCATTAATAGCTTTTCTAGCTTTTTCCAAATCAGTCATAAAACCTCCAATCACCATAAAATTTGGATAAAAAAAAGGTTCTATTCGATAAAGAATAGAACCTTTTTTGATTATATAAATAAATCCTATACTTCATCTATTTTTGCAATGAGCCAGAGAAAAAATAAAAGAAATAAAAGGAA
>JAGARY010000238.1 GCA_017622055.1 Treponema sp.
CAATTTTGGTTCGTTCACAAGATATGCACAGCATGGAACTTCCTGGAACTGTAAAAGCTGTTGCTCGTGCAGGAGCTGGAACAAATAATATTCCAATTCCAGAATTAACAGAAAAAGGAATTGTTGTATTTAATACCCCAGGTGCAAACGCAAACGCTGTAAAAGAATTAGTAATGATGGCACTTTTGCTTTCTAGCCGTCCTGCAATTAAAGCGAACGCTTGGGCAAATGGTCTTGCTGGAAAAGGTGATGAAATTCCTGATTTAGCAGAAAAAGGAAAAAGTCAATTTGTTGGACCTGAATTAAAAGGTAAAACTCTTGGTGTTGTTGGACTTGGTGCAATTGGTGCAATGGTAGCAAATCTTGCAATTAAATTTGGAATGGAAGTAATTGGTTATGACCCATTCTTGTCTGTAAATGCCGCTTGGAGCCTTGATCACAATGTAAAACACGCAGAAACTTTAGATGCAGTTTACGCAAAATCAGATTACATTACACTTCACGTTCCACAAACAGCAGACACAAAAGGAATGATTAACGCAGCTTCAATCAAAAATATGAAAAACGGTGTTAGAATTATTAACATTGCTCGCGGTGGTCTTGTAAACAACACAGACATTCTTGCTGCATTGGAAAGTGGAAAAGTTGCTTGTTTAGTAACAGACTTTGCTGCAGAAGAATTGTTGAACAAAGAAAACGTAATTTGTCTTCCACACCTTGGAGCATCTACTCCAGAAGCAGAAGACAACTGTGCTGTAATGGCTGTTAATCAATTAAGAGATTTCTTGGAAAACGGAAACATTGTAAACTCTGTAAACTTCCCAAAAACAGTAAACGAAAATCCAATTCCAGCTGGCGGAACTCGCATTTGTATTGCACACAAAAACGTTCCAGATGTAATTTCTAAATTTTCAAAAGTTTTGGGTGAAGCAAAATTAAACATTTCTGGTATGATTAACCAAGCAAAAGGTGAACTTGCTTACAACGTAATGGATGTAGACGGCGTTGTTTCTGAAGAAACTTTACGTGCTCTTGCAAACATTGACACAGTAATTAAAGTTAGACCAATTTTTGGATAAAAAAAACATTAAAACTTTAATGTTCCAATAACAGTTTCTTCTTCGGAAGAAGCTGTTTTTTTATCTTTTTTTGATTCTGCATTTTTAAATCTTGGGCTTTGAGAATCTAATTCTTGGATGTAAGCCAATTTTTCAGCTTTGCTTAGTAATCCACCTTTTGATTCTTTTTTTGTAGCACGAACTTTTGGAGAAGCTAAAAATGCAATCAAACTACCACAAAGCCCACCACAAATATTTACAATAATTCCAACGATTCCATTTTCAGAAGGAACTAAAACATCTTTAACAATCAAAAGTATAAAAATCACAACAAAACTCAACGGAATCTTCTTTTTTATCAAAGAAAAGAAAATATTCAAAAAAATCATCATATAAACAATGCAAGAAGGACCTGTTAAACTATTTTTGCAAAAACATGCATTCAAAACTCCAGAAAATAAAGCACAAATAAAAATCATTACACCAATAACAGTAATTCCGTAACGGTCTTCCAAAGTTGGACCAAGCAACAAAATCAAAATTAAATCAGTAAACAAAATATTAACAGAAGTTGGTGCAAAAATATAAAAAATCATCTGAATATAACTTTTTACACTAGCAACATTAAAAATATTAGCTCCCTGCTCCACATCAACACTATTAATCAAAGGGGAAGCCAAAAAACTACTAATCTTTCCTTTTAAAACTAAAAAATCAAGTAAAACCAATAAAAGCGAAACGCCAACAAATGAAATTGAAACATAAGAATCAATCAAAATATTCGAAAACTTTTTTTTCTTAGCCATAAAAAATCCTTCCTGTTTTTTGTTAAATATATTATCGAACTTTTTAAAACAAATTACACCAAATTACAGCATAAAAAGATAAAATAAGATTTTTACTATTCAAATTGCAATAAAAAATTATTTTGTATATATTATGAGTATGGGAATTTTTGACAAACACGCAGAAAAAATTAATAACTCTCAAAATCAAATTGTGGAAGATTCATCAATTACACCTCCACCAAAGAAAAATGTTGTATTTTATAATGACGATTTTACAACAATGGATTTTGTAGTTGAAGTTTTAGTAGCAATTTATAATAAATCAAAAGAAGACGCTGAAAAAATAATGAAAACTGTACATAATGAAGGCCTTTGTGTGGTTGGAACTTATACTTATGATATTGCAGTTTCAAGAGTAGAAGTTACAAAAAGCGTAGCAAAACAAAACGGATTTCCGTTAAGGGTAGAAATTGAGTAATCAAACTAAACAACCAAAGGGAATGGTAAAACAAATGAAAGTAAGTCCTGTGCTTACAAAAGTTTTATCAGACTCTATGATGATGGCAAAAAAATCAAATCACGAATTTTTTACTCCAGAACATATTTTGTTTCATGCTTTAAAAGAAGATGAAGTTTGTAAATTATTAAGTGATAGTGGTTGCCAAATTGAAACTTTAAAATCAAATCTTTCCTCATTTTTAGAAACACAAATTCCCCTTGTTTCAAAAACAACAGAATCAGAATTAATTCATGCTCCACTTGAATCTGTAGGATTTCAGTCTGTAATGAACAGAGCAGTTTTTCATTGTGTTTCTTGCGAATCTGACATTATTGATATTACCGATGTTTTAGTTAGCATGTTAGATGAAGTAAATAATCACTGTGCATACTACATGAAAACTTCGGGAATTGAAAAAGTAAAACTTTTAGAAAATATAACAAATTCAAAAGGCATTTTTGGGAAAAATCCTTCAGCAAATGGAACTAGAGCCCAAAGACAAACTTCATTTCCAGGCGCAAAAGAATTTGGTTCTCCAGAAGAAGAATTTTTTGCAAACAATTCTGGTGGCTTAAAACGCTTTACAATTAATCTTACAGAATTGGCAAAAGAAGGAAAATTTGATGAATTGATTGGGCGGGACGACGAACTTGAACGAACAATTCAAATTTTGTGTCGCAGAACAAAAAATAATCCGTTGCATGTTGGAGATGCTGGTGTTGGAAAAACAGCATTAACACAAGGACTTGCACAAAGAATTGTTCAAGAAAAAGTGCCAGAAGCTTTAAAAGGATATTCAATTTATAGTCTTGATATGGGACTTTTACTTGCAGGTTCAAAATTCCGTGGAGACTTTGAAGAAAGACTTCATTCAATTATTGACGAATTAAGGGAAAATAAAAAAGCTATTTTGTTTATTGACGAAATCCACATGCTTATGGGAGCCGGAACAAACGGTTCTTCGCAAATTGACGCTGCAAATCTTTTAAAACCAGCATTGGCAAGTGGTAACATAAAAGTAATTGGCTCCACAACTTTTGAAGAATACGCAAAAAACTTTGAAAAAGACAGAGCCCTTGCAAGACGTTTCCAAAAAATTGATATTATGGAACCTTCCATTGAAGACACAATCAAAATCATAAAAGGTTTGCAATCAAAATACGAAAAACATCACAATGTAAAATACAGAAACGACGCAATTTCTACAGCCGTAAATCTTTCGGTTCAATATATGCCAGACAAACGGCTCCCAGACAAAGCAATTGATATTATTGACGAATCTGGAGCATATTTACACATTTCAAAAACTGGCGGTTTTAAAGGATTTTTGTCAGAAAAAAAAGCAAACGGCAAAGAAATTTCAAAAACAACACCAGCAACCGTTCCATTAGTTACTCCTTCGGTAATTAAAACTGTAACTGCAAAAATTGCAAAAATCCCAATTGATGTAATTTCTGGAAACGAAAAAACAAATTTAAAAGAAATTGAACAAACTTTGCAAAAAGACATTTTTGGTCAAGATAAAGCAATTTTTGCCTTGGGAAAAGCAGTAAAAAGAGCCCGAGCAGGATTCAGAAATCCAGATAAACCAGAAGCAAGCTATTTGTTTGTTGGGCCAACTGGATGTGGAAAAACTTTACTTGCAAGAACTTTAGCAATCTGCACAAAAGCTGTTTTC
>JAGARY010000239.1 GCA_017622055.1 Treponema sp.
ACAAGCCTATGTTTTATACAAAGATCAAGCTCAAAAAATGTCTGCCTTGGGATTTCACATGAACATTGCTCCTGTAATAGAAATTTCTACAGATTTTAACAAAGAATTTTTAGGGGACCGAAGTTTTGGAAATTATAAACAAGTTGTAAATTACGGCCGAGCTTGTATAAATGCTTACGAAACAAACAAAATTGCCACAGTTGTAAAACATTTTCCAGGAAACACAAATACAGACCCCCACGTGGGCCTTCCTGTTATTGAACTTTCAAAAGATGAACTAGAGGATTTTATTTTAAGTTTTAAAACTTTACTAGAATATAATCCTACAAGCATTTTAATGTCTCACGCAATTTCTTCTGCCATAGATAACGGCGTTCCAGCTTGTCTTTCTAAAGTATGGATTACAGACATATTAAGAAAGGAATACAATTACAAAGGAATAATTTTTTCTGATGATATTTTTATGGCTGCTTTGGCAAAAAACGGATATCCTCCAGAAAAAGCGGCTGTTATGGCAATTGAAGCTGGTGTAGATTGTATTATGATTTCTGAAAAACGAATTGCAAAATCTGCAAAAATAATTTATGAAAAAGCATTGGAAGACCAATCTTTTAAAAACAGAATTGATGAATCTGTTCAACGAATTTTAGAATATAAAATAAAAACTGGATTATTTGATTATGAAAAATAAAACTAAACTTTGCGGGCAAGAAGGATTTAATCAATTTTACTCAGACTTATTTGGCCCAAGATGGGAAGCCTTAAAAGAATCTTTTTTTCAAGAAAATCAATCTGTTGAATATAAAATTCAAAATTGTGAATCATATTTTTTAGACAGTGCTTCTGTTTTTGCAGCTTTATGTTTGCCTTTGCAAGACGCCCAAAATATTTTAGATTTGTGTGCCGCTCCTGGTGGAAAAACTTTAGTTTTAGCTTCCCGAATGCCAGAAGATGCAAAACTTTTTTCAAATGAACGTTCAACTTCAAGAGTTAGTCGTCTAAAAAAAGTAGTAGAATCTTGTCTTCCACAACAAATTAATGAGCGAGTAAAAGTTTCTTGTAGCGACGGTTCAACTTGGTGCAAAAGACAATCTGAATGTTTTGACAGAATTTTACTTGATGCTCCTTGTTCTTCTGAACGCCATGTAATTCAAGACAAAAAATATTTAGACAGCTGGTCTCCTTCCAGAATAAAAACAGTTTCTATGGAACAATGGGCTTTACTTTCTTCTGCCTACAGATTATTGGAAGTTGGTGGTATTTTACTTTATTCAACCTGTGCATTATGTCCTCAAGAAAACGATGAAATTCTAAAAAAATTGCATAAAAAGTTTAATAAAGACGGAACTGCTTTTGAATTATTAGAACCAAATCCTTGCGTTGAAGAAATAAAAAATTTTACATCTGTAAAAATTCCAAATTATGAAAAAACTGAATTTGGATATCATATTTTACCAGATGTGCAAAATGGGGCAGGGCCAATTTATTTTTCAATTATAAAAAAAATTGCTAGTATAAACTAAATCGTTGTAGTATAATATGCTGATAGGTGATTTTTATGGAAGAGAATTCAGAAACAAAACTAGAGAAAATTATAAAAATTGAAAAGCAACTTGGAGAAATTCAAGACGTTGACGTTCTTCTTGAAAAAATTCTTACTGAAACAAGAAAAATTGTAAACGCAGATGCAGGATCAATTTATGTAATTGAAGGTAATAAATTAAAAATTAAATACGGACAAAACGATACTCATCTAAAGGAACTTGCTCCTGTGAAAAATTACCTTATACATGTTTTTCTTTCCCAATTAATGAAAATCAAATTTGTGGATACGTTGCATCAACAAAAGAACCATTAAATATTAAAGATGTTTACAGAATTCCAGATACAAAACCATATAAATTCAATAAAAATACAGATTTAACAACAGATTACAGAACAAAGTCAATGTATACTTTGCCTTTAAAAATGGCAAATGGGAAATTGCTTGGAGTTCTTCAAATTATTAACGCAAAGGATGAAAACGGAAAGGTTATTCCTTTTGATTCAGAAGCGGAACTTTTAATTTCTCACTTTGCTTCAAGTGCCGTTCAAGCTTTGCAACACGCATACTTAACTTCAAATATGGTAAAACGTATGCTTAAAATGGCAGAATTCCGTGATCCAAGAGAAACTTACCCTCACGTAGAACGTGTCTCTGCTTTTTCATTGGAAATTTACGACCGTTGGGCATTTAATCATAATATTCCAGAAGCAGAAATGCACATTTATCGTGATACTTTAAAAATTGCTGCAAAATTCCACGATGTTGGAAAAGTTGGAATTTCTGATGTAATTTTAAAGAAAACTTTCCCTCGTTTTACAGAAGAAGAAAGAAACGTAATGAAAGGCCACACTTGTATTGGAGCCCAACTTTTTGAACCTGTTGAAAGTTTTTTAGATGTAATGTGTCAAGAAATTGCATTGCATCACCATGACCGTTGGGATGGTGGAAAAATGGGTTATCCTGGAAAAGTTTCTATTAATCAGTTTTCAATTGTAGACGGAGTTGTTCCAGAAGGAGATGCATTGTCTGGCACAGATATTCCTCTTTCTGCAAGAATTGTTGCTGTTGCTGATGTTTTTGACGCTTTAAGTCATAAAAGATGTTATAAAGATTCTTGGTCTGTTGAAGATTCTTTCTTTGAAATTCAACAAAATGCTGGAACCCAATTTGACCCAGAAGTTGTTTTAGCATTTATGCAAGTAAAAGATAGAATTTGTTCTATTCAGATGGCATTCCCTGACGACTTAGAAGCTCCTCAATAATAGTGTAAAAACATTTTTTGAAGGCAAATAATTTTTCTTTGTTGTAGCCTTCGTGAAAATGTTTTACTAAACCACAATTTGCAATTTGTAAGTCAAAGTCTCTATCTTCCAAAAGTGATTTTATATTGTTTTTTGTGAATGATGTTCCTCTGTCGTTTATACAGGCAATATTTTTTTCTACAAGACGGTTTGCAAAAACTATATCTTTTGTAATCACTAAATCATTTTCTTGTACATGCTCAAATATGTAGTTATCGGCAGAATCTTTTGTTTGTTCACAAATTATCATTTCAAAAGCCGCATTATTGGTGCAGGTGATTGCTTTATTTGCTACAAAATAAATTTTTAAATTTAATTCATTTGCTTTTTTTGCTAAAAAATTTCTAGCTTGAAGAGGGCAGGAATCTGCGTCTAACCAAATTTGAGTTTTATTCATTGAATATAGAACCTTATAAAACTTTGTTAATTTTTTCTATCATATCTAAAGTGCGTTTTTCGAGTTCGCTTGGTTGTGTGGAATCTTTTGCACTTTGACTGTTTAATTCTTGGGATAATTTGTTCGTTTTTTCTTTGTAAAGTTCATCACAAAGCATAATCCCGGCTAAAATAGAAAGTTGAAGTGGAGTTTTTACTGAATCAATTTGTTGAACATCTTCAATTATTCTTTTGTAATATCCATATAATTGCTCAAGATATTCTGAATCTTCGTTTGCTTGAATTGTGAAAGATGTGTTTAATAAATCTATTTTAAGTTGTCCCATTTTTAGAAAATATCAAACCCTAAATTATTTGTATCTTCAGAATCATCTTCTGAATAATCATATTCTTCGTCAAAAGTTTCTTCTGGCGTAGTAGCAGAAAAATTGTTGCTAAAAGAAGGTTCAACTTGTTGGAAAGATGAAAAATCATTGTTTGCTTGAATTGAATCATTTTGAACGAATGTAGGCTCTTCTTGTTGAATTTCTACAGGTTGTTCCATAATAGAAGATTGTTCTTCAAATTGTGGATTATATGATTCTTGAACAAAAGTTTCTTCCTGTTGATTTTGAACAAAAGTTGATTCTTCTATTGTTTGAGTTTCTGTTTGTTCTATTACAGAAACAGGACTTGAAATTGGAGATTCAATTTCTACAGTTTCTTGAACTGTTTCTAAAGTATTAAAACTTTGAGTTGTTTGCACAACTGGTTGGTTGTTTTGAATTGTAACTGTGTTTTGAATTATTTGAGGTTGTGTTTGATTTTGAACTGCATCTTGACCAGCTACTTTCAAAACTGAATTTTCAATTTGATTTAACCGATCAAGTGCATTCAAAATGCCACTCTCGATTTGGCTTTGATTAGATTCAAAAGAAGAAAGTTGCTCCGATTTGCTAGAAAGCGCATTTGTGAGCTCTGCACACTGTTTGCGAAGAGCATCGTTTTCTGCCTGCAATTGTTGAATTTTAACAACCGCACTTTCAACTTTTTGTTCTAATGTTAAAACCTGGTCGAGAGTAATCATTTGCAGTTCCTTAAGCTTTTAATGCTTTTTTTGCAGCTTCTACAACTGCTTTGAAAGCTGCTGGATCTTCAATAGCCATATTAGAAAGAGCTTTGCGGTTCAATTTAATACCTGCTTTGTTAATTCCATCCATAAAACGTGAAT
>JAGARY010000240.1 GCA_017622055.1 Treponema sp.
GCTGCAACAGCACCAGCTTATTGCCATATAATTCCAGGAGGTTCCCAAGGGGAACTTTCTGCTATGTTCAAGCAATTAAACTTTTTATCCCAATCAAAACGCCAAAATATGCATCTTTTAGATGTTGATTTTTCTTCTGCTTTTATTGAATTATATCATCGGCATAGTTATGGTATAGTTCGCTTTACTTGTTCAGAGAAAAATTTTACAGGTTACAGTGTTCCCCATAGTTATTTTATTGTTAAAGAAGAAAAAAAAGGTCGCCCTGAATCTTTAGAACAATGTAATTCAGAAGATTTATTTGTTCAGGAATTATTGGCTTTAAAAAAGTATAACGAAGATTTTCCTCTAAAAAAACTTGCCTACTGGCAAAAAGCAGGTTTTAATCAATGGTACGAAATAGCCTCAAAATCAATTTGTAACGAAAAACCAATTCAAGATTTTTCGGATTCAGCCAGTATAATAAAAAATAAAGTTCAGGATATTAATGAAGGCAACAAAATTATGGTTTCGCAAGTTGCCTTAAATGATTATTTTATTTGTCCTAGAAGGTGGTTTTTTAAGCGAATTTTGAAGCTTCAAGAACCATCTACAGGCGCAAAGTTAATGCAAGATGCATGGGTGGGAACAATTTATCACGATATAATAAATCTGTACTTAAGTCGCTACAAGGATGCAAAAAAAGTTTTAGAACCACCTGAAATAAATTCCTTAGGTCAAAAGTATCTTTCTTTGGAAAATCAACATTTCTTGAAAGAAGCTGTTAATCAAGTTATAAGCAAGTATTCAGCTAGTCTTTTAACAAAAGAACTTTTGAATGCACAAAACAAGGCTTTTTATTCTGTGCTACATTCCTTTTTTTGCTTTTTTACTGAATGGTTGAAGGGTTACACAGTTGTTGCATTAGAAAAAGAATTGTTTAGCGAAAAGAAAACTAAAACTGGGAAAGATTGTATTCTTTTCGGGCGTTTAGATTGTGTCCTTGTTTCTGCTGATGAACAAGTTCTGATTTTAGATTTTAAAACCAATTCACTTCCTTCTAAAAAAGAATGTTTCCCTGATGATAATGGAGTTGTAAGTAATTTTCAGATGCCTATGTACGTTACTTTGTGGGAAAATCAAACTGTAAAAGAATCTGTTTCTAAAGCTGCTTTTGTTAGTATTCAAAAGTCAGAATTTATTCCAATAATTGGTGACTTTGGTGGAAGAAAAAAAGGCTTAAACCGAGATGGAGCAGAAGGTTTCGAAAAATTACTAGAAGGCTTTGAAGCTAGATTAGATGAATATGTAACTGCCTTGGAAACTGCTAATTTTGAACAATTAACACAAATATCTTTTCAAACTTGCCAAGACTGTTCATGGAAAACTTTATGTAGGACAACCTATACTGTTTCAGGAGAAAAAGTATGAGCCAAAGTGCAGTAGAAAAATGGTTACTCGAAGGAGATGGTTCCGAAAACTCAAGAAGTTTAAGTGACGAACAGCGTAATGCGGTAACCTTTATGGGAAATACTGTAACGGCGGCTGGAGCAGGTTCCGGTAAGACATTTGTTCTTGCTAGAAGATTTGCATATTTAGTCTGCATTAAAAAATACAAGGTTAGCCAGATTTTAACTCTCACTTTTACAAAAAAAGCTACCACCGAAATGTATAGCC
>JAGARY010000241.1 GCA_017622055.1 Treponema sp.
AGAAATATCTGTGTGATACTTATGAAAAACTTCAATAAATCGGGACATGTGAGTTCCCTTAAAATGGTGCGGAAGATTTACAAACAAATCAACAGTTGCAGTTGTAGACTGAACTTTGTTATTTTTGTCCAAAACTGTAACAGGATATTTTACATTTCTAACACCAACTTTTTTAAGGGGAACTTCTCTTGTATCAACTTCGTTTTGAATATCAACCATTTTTTTTCTATATTTCCTATTACGTCATTGCGAAACTTCACTAGAAGTTGAAGCAATCCAGAAAATGAACATCTTTATACTGGACTGCCACGCCCCAAAGAGCTCACAGTGACAAACTTAATTTGTCATTTCAATAACAAATTCATTTTACGTTCTTAAACCGAACTTTTTTTTTATTTCAAAATCTGTTTTTGCGCACTTTCCAAAGTATTTTGCATAAGCATTGCAATTGTCATTGGTCCAACACCACCAGGAACCGGAGTAATATAAGAAACTTTTCCAACCAAATCATCAAAATCGCTATCGCCAACAAGGCGGAAACCACTTTTTTTAGAATCATCAGGAATTCTATTTACACCAACATCAATTACAACAGCCCCTTCCTTTACCATATCGCAAGTTAAAGTGTGAGGACGACCACTTGCCACAACTACAATGTCCGCCTGCTTTGTAATTTCTGCCATATTTTTTGTACCAGTATGACACATAGTAACAGTACAGTTAGTTTCTTTTCTAGCAAGCAAAATAGAAACAGGTTTTCCAACAATATTTGAACGCCCAATTACAACAGCATGTTTTCCGCTAGTTTCAATTCCCATTTTTTCAAGCAAAACAATAATTCCGTGAGGAGTACAAGGCAAAAATCCAGGACGACCAATCATCATATTTCCCACACTCACAGGATGAAAACCATCAACATCTTTTTCTGGACAAATTGCCATAATAACTTTATCTTCATTAATATGTTTTGGCAAAGGCAATTGAACCAAAATTCCATGAACAGAATCGTCTTTGTTTAATTCATCAATCAATTTTAAAAGTTCAGCTTCACCAGTAGATTCAGGCAAAGTAATAGACTTATCAACCATTCCAACTTCTGCCAAAGCTTTACGTTTTCCAGTTACATAACTAACCGACGCAGGATTTTCACCAACCAAAATTACAGCCAAACAAGGAAAAACGCCCTTTTCTTTTAATTCTGCAACTTTTTTTGCAACATCCGCTCTAACATCACTAGCAATCTGTTTTCCGTCAATAATTTTTGTTTCCATAACTTACAATGCCTCTTTTTATTATTTTTCAGGAGGGCTTTTTGTTTACACAAAAATCGGGCTTTTCGCACTTTGCCGACTAACCGCGGCTCATCCCTCCGCTATGCGTCGGGACTAAAGGTGCTACAATCCCTGCCCCAAATTTATTTTAATTGTAACTTTTTAGGATATTTATTACTTTTATTGATAAATACCACTAAAAATAGTATTATACATTAAATATTAAAAAAATTTCTATAGAGGATTTATGAAACGTTTACTTACACTTTTAATAGTACTTTTAGTTTTTTCGGGAACAGCTTTTGCACAAGAAGAAGGTGACTTTTACGATGATGGCTACATTTACGAACAAAACGGAGCCGGAGACCAATACTTCAAAGCAGATTTATTTGCAAACTTTCCATTAAGTTTTGGAGACAAACTTTTTGTGGGTGGCGGTTTTACAATCGGTTACTATAGATTCTTAAATTCATTAATTGCAGTAGGTGGGGAGCTTTCACCAACATATAATGTTTCAATTGGTGTAAAATCATTAATTATGGTTCCAATTACATTAGGAGCTGTAATTGTCCCAACTATCGATAAATTTGAATTTCCAATGGGAATATCATTAGGAATTACAACATCTACATTTGATAACAACCAATCTTATTTTCCTTCTTTCACAGCAAAAGCCTACGTAGGTGGTTTTTATCGCTTAAATGAATCTTGGTCAGTTGGACTTAGTGGCTATTTCCTTTGGACTCCACAATTTATTGCTGATGCACCTGAAAAAAATTATCATGGATTATTTGCAACAGCAGGTCTTTCAATGAGATACCATTTCTAATTAAAAATAATACTTTTAGGATACAAACATGAAAAAAATATTAATAGTTTCAACACTTCTTTCTTTACTTTTTACAAGCTGTTTTAGTCCAGTTTTTTATAATATTTCAAAAGAAGTTCCTCCAGAGCAAGCAACAGTTATTGGTGTTATTAATAGTTTAGTACGCTACAAAGCTTCAGATACAGAATATTTAGTTGTTGCAGCGAATGGAGGAATTCGTTATAAAAATGCAGCAGATTCTTATCACACAACTTGGGAAGAATACAAAGCATTACCATTTGAATTACATTCTTTTAATTTTGAAGAATCAAAACATATTGGACAGTCAATTATTAAAGTTTTGGCAGATAAAGATACTTTATACATAGTTTCGACATCATATAAAGTAGACGAAGATTTAGGATTAACTATACCAGATGTTGTTTCTGTTTATGCAAAGCAAATTTCTGCAAATTCAGAAACTGGACTTTGGGACACAACTGGAGAATGGACAAATGTTGCTTCTGGTAATGGCTATTTTACTTTCTCTATTCATGATGACTACGTTTATTCAAACTTTAACTCATTCTGTACAAATTCTGTAAAATCTGAAAATAGAAAGGCTTATATTCGTTGTGGAAGCACAGATTCTTATTCAGAAGAATACAGAACTGTAAAATATTTCCAATTAAATGGAATTAATCCTATTACAGAAATTGCAATTTCTTCATTTGAAAGCAACAATAACATAGAAACAAAATCACAAAATATAAATTCCGCAGTTGTGCTAAACGGGCAAACAATTTTCTTTAATACTTTAGCATCTACAACTAATGAAACATTAGAAAAAGATGCAACTTATGCATATTTTGGAAATAGCACAAACTTAGCATACACAGATGGTATCACATCAAATTTTGTAGTAAATAACGAAGGTGAAAAAATTAGTTGTGAAACACCTATTTCGTGTCTTGCCGCTTGTTCAAACACATTGTTAATTGGTCGTGGTGATTATTCTGACACAATTAATTTTACAACAGGTGGTATTACACAAATAGCATTAGATTCAAATGGAATACCAGGAAACTCTCTTAAAGATTCCGATATTGGAAACACAACAAATCAATTAGCAGATTCTTACATCGTTTTAACTTTGTTAAATGTTGATCCTTCAAAAACAGAATTAGAAAGCACACTTTACGCTTCACTTGGATTTGCAGGTTCTGGTTCAAGCACAAACTCTTCTGTAAACTACAACAGAATTGGATTGTGGTCATATTATCCTTCTAGAGGAAACTGGAACTGCGAATAATTCAGAAATAATTCAGAATGGAAAGTTTATTTGAACAGGTAAAACATTCTACAGAACCTCTGGCAGCAAGAATGCGTCCTAGAAATATTTACGAATATATTGGGCAAGACCACATTATTGGTAAAGGACGCTTGCTTCGCAGAGCAATTGCAGCAGATCAACTTACATCTGTAATTTTTTATGGTCCTCCTGGAACAGGAAAAACAACTCTAGCAAGAGTAATTGCAAATCATACAAAATCAAACTTCATTACATTAAATGCTGTTTTAACTGGTGTTGCAGACATTCGTGGGGCAATAAAACAAGCCGAAGATTATTATTCCCTTTATTCTCGCCGAACAATTTTATTTGTAGACGAAGTTCACAGGTGGAATAAAAGCCAACAAGACGCCCTATTGCTTGGGTAGAAAACGGAACAATCATTTTAATTGGTGCCACAACAGAAAATCCTTTTTTTGAAGTTAACAAAGCCTTAGTTAGTCGTTCTAGAGTTTTTCAATTAAAACCATTAACTCCTGAAGACTTAAAGAAAGCAGCAGAGCAAGCAATTTCAGATACAGAACGTGGCTACGGACACTGGAAAATTGTTTTTGAAGAAGGGGCCCTAGAACATTTAATAGAAACTGCAAACGGAGACGCTCGTTCTTTATTAAATGCTTTGGAATTGGCTGTAGAAACAACTCCAGAACAATGGAATCCTAAGAACGATCCTCCAATTCCAAGTTGGGGAACACAAATCTACATTAGTAAAGAAGCCTGCGAAGAATCAATTCAAAAAAAAGTTGTATTATATGACAGAGATGGCGACTACCACTACGACATAATTAGTGCTTTTATAAAAAGTTTGCGTGGACGAGATCCAGATGCAGCATTGTATTGGCTTGCTAGAATGGTTCGTGCAGGAGAAGATCCTCATTTTATTTTTAGACGAATGTTAATTTCTGCTTGTGAAGACACAGGAATGGCAGATCCTTACGCAATTTCTGTTGTAAATTCTTGTGCAGAAAGTTTTGACAGAGTTGGAATGCCAGAAGGAAATTATTTTTTGGCACATGCTGCTATTTATTTATCAACTGCACCAAAATCAAACAGTTCAATGGCCTTTTTTGACGCTCTTGATGCAGTGAACAAAGAAGATGCAGATGTTCCAAATCACTTAAAAGATAATTCTAGAGATGCAGAAGGTTTTGGTCACGGAAAAGGTTATTTATATCCTCACGCATACCGTGACCACTGGATTGCACAACAATATTTGCCAGACACTTTAATGGGGCGTGTTTTTTACACCCCAAGCACACAAGGTTATGAAGGAAAAATCAGAAGCGACGTACTTTCAAGACGGGAAATTCAAATCTCTAGCATTTTAGAAAAAGATGAATACGCAGGACTTGCCACTTCTCCACAAGAAACAGGTTCAATTAATAAAATTATTCCAAACAAAATTCAAAAATCAGAATTTGGGGCAAATCCAATTAGCGAATGGTGGATAAACGAACATTTTAAATGTGGAGATAAAAAAGAAGAAAATCTAACTTTTAGTCCAAAAGACCAGTCAAAAGAAATTGCCCTTGATCGAGCAGACCGTTTTTGGCGCCAAAGATTAGATTCAAACAAATCTGAAGTTTTATTAAACATTCGTGATACACTCATTACAATGGCAGACATAAAACGTCACCACAGAAGTTTAATTTGGAATGCAGATTCAGGGCTTTTGCTTTGGGAAATTGCACGAAAAACCCCAGAAGGATACACTTGCGGAATCTGCAAAACAGAAAAAGGCAAACAGATTCTTGAACAATATTCTAGAACTTTAGGAGATTTAGACAGACCAAAACTTTTAGTACGTCCAGAAAAAGCTCCAAAAGAATATCTTTCTTACGATGATTTTCACAAATTGATTTTAGACTTACAATACAGCGGAACAATTTTTGACCGACTTTTCTTTGTAGATCCATTTGTGAACGAAAAATCAATAAACGAATTAGCTGCATCAATTAAAAGAATTTTAGAAAACAAAATAGAAAAAGATGAAGATCTTGGAGAAAATTTCCAAATTGAATGTCCTTTTTCAAAAGATTTTTCTATCATCTTAAGTCAAAAAATTCCTTCTGGTGGACAAAAGATTAGCAAACTTGTAAAAGAACAAATTTTAAACGAACAAACACTCCCCTCTTTTGCAAAAACAATTGCTCAAATGGAAGTTGCCGAAAAAGAATTCTTTGAAGACAAAGAAAATGCACTTTTCAACTGGAATGAACAAACAATTATTAAGGAATTTGAAAGGAATGGTTTTAAAGTTGAATGTGCCGAACAAGTCATAGCAGAAAAAAGACGAATCTCAAAAATCGAAATAGAAAAATGGTTTAATCCACAAACTTCTGTCTACGGAAACAAACTTTTTTCTTCAATAGAAAAAAACGATCTTCAAAAAATTATAAATCTTTTGGAAGTTTCTTCAGAAAAAACA
>JAGARY010000242.1 GCA_017622055.1 Treponema sp.
CAAAATCTGTTAGGGATTGTAAGGGCAGCGACTGCAAGGAGCTGTTCCGAAGCGTAAGTTTTGGAAGCGAAGCGAACAAAACTTTGTGGCAAGCGTTCAGCTTGCCACAAGCGAAGGAATGGAGGCGAAAGCCGGAACCCTGAAAAGCCCGGGCCTGCAAGTTTTTGAGCGAAGCGAAAAAACTGAATGCAGGCAACAGCCAAAATAAAAAAAGGAAAAAACTATGGGAAACAATTATTTTAATTCAATTCCTTGGCGTGAAGCTAAACTTCAACTTGGACACTGTCGTTCTATGGCAAAAGAAGAATTTGCTGATGGTGTAAACGCACTTAAAGGTAAAAAAATTGTTATTGTTGGATGTGGTGCGCAAGGTTTGAATCAGGGAATGTGTTTGCGAGATTCTGGGCTTGATGTAAGTTATGCTTTGCGTGAAAGTGCAATTACAGAAAAACGTCAATCTTGGAAAAATGCTACAGAAAACGGTTTTAAAGTTGGTACTTATGACGAAATGATTCCAACTGCTGATTTGGTTGGAAACTTAACTCCAGATAAACAACACACTCCTGTTATTACAGAAGTTCAACAAAAAATGAAAAAAGGTGCGGCACTTTGGTATTCACATGGATTTAACATGATTGAAGAAGGAATGCAAATTCGTCCTGATATTACTGTTATTATGTGTGCGCCAAAAGGTCCAGGAACTGAAGTTTACCACGAATTTGAACGTGGCTTTGGTGTTCCAGATTTGATTGCTGTTCACCCAGAAAATGACCCAGAAGGAAAAGGTTGGGCTTACGCTAAAGCTTTGGCTGTTGGTATGGGTGGTTCTAAAGCTGGTGTTTTGGAATCTTCTTTTGTTGCAGAAGTAAAATCTGACCTTATGGGCGAACAAACAATTCTTTGTGGTATGCTTCAAGCGGGAACAATTGTTTGTTACGACAAAATGATTGAAGAAGGAATTAGTCCTGAATATGCTACAAAATTTTTGATGCACGGTTGGAACGTTATTTGTGAAGCTCTTAAATGGGGTGGAATTACAAATATGATGGACCGTCTTTCTAATCCTGCAAAAATTAAAGCTAACGAACTTTCAAAACAAATTAAAAAATTGCTTGCTCCACTTTATCAAAAACACATGGATGATATTATCAGTGGTGAATTCTCTAAAACTATGATGATTGATTGGGCAAACAAAGATGTTAACCTTCTTACTTGGCGTGAAAACACTGGTAAACTTGATTTTGAAAAGAACGCAGAAGCAAGCGAAGAAATTTCTGAACAAGAATTCTTTGATAAAGGTATTTTGATGGTTGCTATGGTAAAAGCTGGTTGTGAACTTGCTTTTGAAACTATGGTAGACGCTGGAATTAAAGAAGAAAGTGCTTATTATGAATCTTTGCACGAAGTTCCTTTAATTGCAAACCTTATTGACCGCAAACGCTTGTACGAAATGAATCGTGTTATTTCTGACACTGCTGAATACGGATGTTATTTATTTGCAAATGTTGCAGCTCCAATGATGGCTAAAGATTTAATGCCTTCTTTACACACAGACGTAATTGGAAAAGGTTTGGATTGCAAAGATTGCGCTGTTAGCAACGGTGAACTTGTAGCTGTAAATGCAGAGATTAGAAATCACCCAATTGAAGTGGTTGGTAGAAAATTGCGTGCTTACATGACTGCAATGAAACCAGTTTTGTAATATGAGACGGGACGAAGTGGCAATCCACAGAAGTTTTGTATATAACTGGATTGCTTCACCTACGGTTCGCAATGACAAGTTATTCTAAAAAAAAACTGTCCAATCGGACAGTTTTTTTTTAATTAACCATTTGTTAGGCTTTCTGAAATACTAAAACAGTTGTCGCCAATGTTTTCAATGCGGCGAACCATATCAATGTAAAGAAGTTCAGCTTTAACATCTGCTCCACCTTCAAGACGTTTTCTTGCAACTTTCTTTAAATCTTTGCGGAATGCGTCAATTCCGTTTTCAAGTTCGGCAGCAAGTTCAAGTTTTTCTTGTGTAAGCTGTTTATTAATATTAATTCTAATAAATTGTAAGAATTGGCGAACAAGTTCGATATATGGTAAAAGACGTTCCATATCTTCTGTTTTGAATTCCATTTTCTTTTCAATACTGCGAATAATAAGCATAATTGATGTATAACAGTTATCGCTCATATTTTCTAATTCATCAACAATTTGAATCATACATGAAATGTGATTTAATTGTTTTTCTGTAATTTGCAAACCTTGGCACTTAATTAAGAAATGTGTAATTTGTTCATGCATCTGGTCAACATAATCTTCTGCATCTGCCATTTCTTGTGCATATTTTTCTACATAAGATGAATTACGTTTTGTAACACCAATTTGAATTTTATCAAACATATCTGTTACAACATCTGTCATATCTGCAATTGCTTTTTCTGCTTGAATAATATATGTGGCAACATTTTCTTTTCCACCATATTCAATAAATTCAAGTTTGAAAACTTTTTTCTTTTCTGAAGGATCATCTTTTATTAAGAATTCTGCAATTTTTACAAGTTTTCCAGATAAAGGAGTCATAACACAAGTTGTAATTATATTGAAAACAGTGTGCAACATTGAAATTCTAATTGCAATATTTGAATTTTCTTGCCCAGGAGTAATGAACATAACTAATTCCAAGAAAGGTTTAAGGAAGCAAAGAACTACTATTGTACCAAACAAGTTGAACATAACGTGAATTAATGCTGCACGGCGTCCGTTGGCACTTGTTCCCATGGAAGCCATAATTGAATCAACTGTAGAACCAACATTACTTCCCAATGTCATTGCTGCAGCCAATTCCCAAGAAATTAAGCCGTTGTAAGCCATTGTAATTACAATTGCAGAAAAAGCTGAAGAAGAATGTAAAAGAGCTGTAACAACAATACCAATCAAAAATCCTAAGATAATTGCAGAAGCACCCGTTCCTTTAATATTCAACATCCAACCAAGTTGATCTGGAGTAAATACAGAAGAAAGTCCACTTAACCCCAAGAACAACAATCCAAAGCCCATAATAGCTTCGCCAATGTTTTGATATTTTCTTTTTTTGAAGATTGAAATGAAGTACCC
>JAGARY010000243.1 GCA_017622055.1 Treponema sp.
TGGTGGTAGTGGAAGTGGTTCAATTATTGATGCCGAAGGTCATATTTTAACAAATGTTCACGTTATTCAAAATGCAACAAAGATTTATGTTTCTTTGCATGATGGTTCTCAATACGAAGCAAAGATTGTTGGCTATGATTTAGATAGCGATTTGGCAGTTTTGAAAATTGATCCTCCAAAAGGTGTGATTTTAAAAACAATTGAGTTTGGAGATTCAAAAAAATTAAAAGTTGGTCAAAAAGTTATTGCAATTGGAAATCCTTTTGGTATGGAACGAACAATGACAACAGGAATTGTTTCGGGGCTTGGACGTCCAATTCAAAATTCCAACAAACGAATTATTAGAGATATGATTCAAACTGACTCTGCAATTAATCCGGGGAATTCGGGAGGACCACTTTTGGATACTTCTGGAAAAATGATTGGAATTAACACAATGATTTTGTCATCTTCTGGAAGTTCATCTGGGGTTGGCTTTGCAGTTTCTTCTGAAACAGCACTTAGAGTTGTTTCTGATTTATTAAAATATGGAAAAGTAAACCGCGGCGTAATTCAAGCGTCTTTGTATCAGTTGGATTACAGAATTGCAAGATATGCAGGTTTGGATATTACCCAAGGAATGTTAGTTTCTGAAGTTTCTTCTGGTGGAAATGCAGAAAAAGCTGGCTTAAAAGGTGGAACTGAAGCGGCTTATTACGGAAACAGAAAAAATATTATTTATTTGGGCGGCGATGTAATTACACAAATTGATAATATAAAAATTACTTCCTTGGCAGATTATTATTCTGCCTTGGAAGCAAAACGCCCTGGGGATATTGTAAAAGTTGTTGTCCGCAGAAACAGAAAAGATCTTGTTCTTAATGTAAAATTAGCTGGTGAAAATTAATAAAGCCAAAGATTACATCAAGACTACAACTATATTACAACTAAACTACAACAAAGAATTGATTAAACTTTTTGCAAAGGAAATCACTTCTGGTTTTTCTGCGCAGTTTTGTAGATTGCTTGTGCAAACAAGAATGTTTTCTTCTTTGTAAACAAGTGCAAGTTTCCAGTTTCGTTCAAAGTTATCAATCATTTGGACAATTGGTTTAATATTTGTGTTTTCTATATTCACACAAGTTGAATTGCTAATGATGTTGTACCATTTTGGTGTTGTAAAAGTGTCTGTTGGGAAATCATTAAAAATTGAATTTTTGTTATCAATTGTTAATCCTAAAGTTCCCACTGGCACTTTTTTATTCATAGATTCGCTAATGCTTCTGAACATTGGATAACACCAAAAATCTGTGCAGTAAGTTCCTTCAACTGTTTGAACTTTTTGATTTTTTTCAAAGCCTGGCAAATCATCATCAATTGAATCTGGAATTAATAAAACTTTTTTACCATTCTTATTTGCTTCTTTTGCAATTAAACTATTTTTTGTAATAATAATTCCCTTGTATTCAATTTGTTCCTGAGATTTTAGAATTTCCAAAACATTTGCAATTTCTTCATCTTTTGAAGGATAACAATGAATTATGTAATTATTAAAAATTTCTCTGTTAGTTTTTGTATTTAAATATAAAACAAGATTGTATTTTTTATATTGGTTGATGTTTTTAAAATTGTAATTAAAATTGCCAACAAAAACAGGCTCTTTATCATCACTTGGAATAACAAAAGATTCTTCTTCAATAATCTCGTCTGTTTCCCCATCAATCAAATATGCCCACAAAATTCCGTCTTTAAACGATTCATTTGAGTAATTTGAAACAATTATTTGGCAATTAAGATTTTCTTTGTTTTCATAAACAAATTTATTTAATTTTGCTAAAATTACCGCATCATCGCAGAAAGATTTCCATTGATTTCCAGTTACAATACCTTTTGATTCCATAAAAGAATCTAAAACTCCCACAACAGCAGTTCCCTGACCAGTAAAATCTTGTAAATCTAATATTTGGAATCCGGAAAGTTCTTTGCTTCTAAAAGCCGCTTCAAGTTCCATTTTGTAACATTGAACTGCAAGTCTAGAAGAATCTCTAAAGAAATTTTGGGCTTGGTTAATCATCCCTTTTGCAGTTAAGCGTTCTTTGAAAACTTCGTAGTTGCGAGGTTTTAAAACTCCAGTATATTTTTGAATTTCTGAAAAATCTGGATACATACAATATTGACCAATTTCGTGAGATAAAACTGGTTTTTCTGGTAAAAAGTGAGATGCCGCTGCATTTGTTTTTACTTTTTTTACTCCAGTTCCGTACTGAATTTCAATTTCTTGTTCTGTGGCATTGTCTGAAGAATTGGAATCTTCATTGTTCCAGAATTTATCATAATCATGTGTTGTGTTTGGTTCTTTAGTTTGAACAAATCCTAAAGGTGCGTCACATTGTGCATAAGAACCTCGGAACAAAGAATCTTTATCAAAACGAACTCCAACAAAAAAATCTTCGCTTGGACTTGTTCGTGGCCAAAATTGAAAATTATTTGAACCGCTTGTGTATAAATGTCTGGAATCGTAAGCTTTGTAATTTGCAAGAATTTCTTCAAGTCTGTCTTGATTTCCCCAAAGTTCATTTCCCAAACTCATCATACAAAAAGATGGATGATTTCCAAATTCCTCTAGAATTCTAAATCCTTCAGAAATTAAATAATTTTGTTCGGCTTCGTTAAATCCTTCTTCATCTTTTCCTTGAATTGTTCCCCAAAATGGAAGTTCTGGTTCCATGTAGATTCCCAAAATATCAGCTGCTTCAAAAGCGGCTTTTGGCGGACAACAAGTGTGGAATCTGTAGTGATTTATTCCGTATTCTTTTGCAGTTTTCATAACTTTTAGCCAAGATTCCACATCAGTTGGTGCGTATCCTGTTTTTGGAAAAATCATTCCGTCGTGTTTGCCCCGCAAAAAGATTCTTTGATTATTAATTTCAAAGTGATTATTTTTTGTAGCAAAATTTCTTATTCCGTAATTTAGAACTGTTTGATTTTCTTCCTGATTTTTGATTTGAATTTTTAATTGATAAAGATGAGGATTAAATTCGTCCCAAAGAATTGTGTTTTCTGGAAGTTTTATGATTATTGAATTTTCACCTTTTTCCAAAGTTTTTTCTTGAGAAAATAAATCTTGAGTTTCAAACAAGACTTGTTCTTTATCAGAGCCTTTCAAAGTTGCATTAATAATCAGTTCTTTTTCTGCAGAATCTTTAAAATTTGCACGAAGTTGAATATTTGACAATTTGATTTTTGATTCTTCTAAAATGCAGAATTTTCCGGTAATGCCAATCCAGTTTGTTTGGGTGTCTGGACTTGTCATGTGACCGCCTTTTGTTGGGTAATCTACATTGGAAATCATAATTGTAAGTTTAAATGATTCTTTTGCAAATTTTGAAATGTTATATTTATGACTTGAACACAAACTATCAAAAGTTCCAACAAAATTTCCATCAATCCAAACAGAAGAAATTCTTGTTCGTTCCATAATTAAAAAATAATCTTTTGTGCAGTCATAATTTTGAATGCTGATTTCTTTTTCAAACCAAACGAATCCTTCAAATTTATATGGATCTGTTAAAAATCCTTCATTTTTTTCGTGATTTTCAATTCCTTTTTTTTGTTCAGAAATTGTTCCTGGAAGTTCAATAAAATCTTTCCAAGTGCCACATTCAAAATATTTGTTTTGAATACCTTTTTTTTCTTTGTCTAAAATTAAATTCCATTTTCCGTTTAAGTTAAATTCTGTCATATATTTACTTAATCATTGTAAATGTAAATTGTCAATATAAATATTTGTTGTTATTTTCCTATTAATTGATTAGAAATGCTATTTTAATTATATTTATAGAGTGTTTAAAATAAGAAAATATTTGATTTTTGTTGGCATTTTAGTTTCATTATTGATTTTTGTCTTATTGGTAACAAAAAAGAAACCTTTGGAGCCAAAAGAAGATTTACTTCCTGTAATTAAAATTGAAAAACCTACAATTCAAAATTTACAAGAATCAATTCAAATTAACGGATATGTTGAAGCAAAATCTATGATTCCTGTTGTGCCTTTTGTTTCTGGAACAATTATGGAATATCCTGTAAACGCTGGTGATTTTGTAAAAAAAGATACTTTGCTTGCAAAAATTGATGATGAACCATTTATTCAGCAAATGAAACAAGCGGAAGCGGCTTATTTTGCAGCAGAAAATTCTTTTAAGCGTGTTGCAAATCTTTTTAAAAGTGGTTCTACAACTCAGCAAAATTACGATTCTGTAAAAGCCCAAAGAGATGCTTCAAAAGCTCAATACGATTTGGCAAAACTTCAAGTTGATTACACTTTGGTAAAAGCTCCTGTTGAAGGAACTGTTTTAATGGCAGACGGAGCTGTTGGAAGCGTGGCAAGTCAAACTCAACCAATTGCGGTTTTGGCAGATTTGAATAATCAAGTTGTAAGATTAAGTGTTCCAGAAAAATATTATGATTTGTTTTCGTTAGAAAAAGAAAATCTAATTGTTTCTGTTACTAGACCGGCAGAAAAAAATATGTATGATGACGCTGTAACTTCTGCAACAATAGAAAATATTGCGCCTTACATTGCGGCTCAATCAAAAACATTTCAAGTTGTGTGTCATTTAGATAATCCTGGGGAACGTTTTAGACCTGGAATGTATGTAAAAGTTTTAATTACATATAAAAATTATGTTGATGTTCCAGTTTTGCCAATGAAAACAAAAAAAATGGATGGCTCTTTATACATTTATCATCCAGAATCAAAAACTGTAGAATTTATTCCTCCTGCAGAATACGCAACAGACAACGAATATTTTATTGTTCCAGAAAAATATAAAGATACATTTTTTGTTGTTGATGGGCAAAATTCTTTGTTTGACGGCCAGCAAGTTCGGATTTTTGATGAAGTTATAGGTGAATATTAATGAAGATTTCTGAATTTTCAATCAAACATCCTGTTGTCATCACAATGCTAATTATTGTATTAGCGGTTTTTGGATTTTATTCTGTAACTTTAATGCCAACAGAATTTATGGCAGATATTTCTATGCCTCAAGCAATTGTTTATACAATTTATCCTGGGGCAAGTGCCGAAGATGTTGAACAGGACGTAACAAAAATCTTGGAAGACAATTTTGTAACTTTGCCTCATTTTAAAAGCGTAGACAGTGCTTCTTACAATTCAATGAGTTGGATTACAATTACTTATGCCGACGGTTATGATGCTTACGACCAACTTCAAGAACTTAGAAATAGGATTTCTGAACTGATTGAATTGTTGCCTTCAGGAATTCAAGGGGAGCCAAGAGCGTTGATTGGTGGTGTTTCAATGCTTCCAATTATTTCTTTTTCGGTTCAGGCAGGAAAAGATTCGGCAAGAGTTTCTGATTTTATAAAAAGTGAATTAACTCCAAAATTGACTCAAATTGATGGAGTTTCGGAAATTCAAGTTGACGGAGACAAAGAACTTGAAATTGACATTAAAATTGATGTTGATTCTTTAACTGCAAAAGGAATTTCGGTTTCTTCGGTTTATCAAGTTTTGAATTATGGAAACGTTTCTTTGCCTTTGGGAAACGCAACATTCCAAGATAAAGCAATTCAAGTTAGATACGCTGGTGGATTTAATTCTATTGAAGATATAAAAAATCTTCCGGTTGGGGTTGCAGACGAAAAAAATGTTATAAGAATTAAAGATATTGCAGAAGTTTCGTTGAGTTATCCCAAAGAGGAATATTACATTACCGACGGAACCGACCCGTTGATAATTGTAAATGTTACTAAACGAAGCGATGGTAATTCTCTTAAAATTGTTGAGCAAGTAAAAAATGTTTTGGCAGAGTGTGAAAAAGAATCTGCTGGGGCAATTGAGTTTCATATAATTTCGGATGATAGCAAACAGATTAAATCTTCACTAAAAACTGTAATTCAGTCTGGTGTAATGGGAATTGTTTTTGCGGTTCTTGTTATTTTGTTATTTTTGGCAGATTGGCGTGCAACTCTTACAATTTCTCTCTCTATTCCGTTGTGTATTTTGTTTTCGCTTATTGGGTTAAAAGTTTTTAATCTTTCTATTAACTTAATGAGTTTAACTGGTTTGGTAATTTCTTTAGGAATGGTTGTGGACGCTTCTTCTGTAATGCTAGATCAAATCTACAGGTATTACGCAAAAAGAAACAGCGAAACCGGGGAATTGGAATATACAGTTAATCAAGCAATTAACAAAGGTTGGAGCGAAGTTGCAGCTTCAATTTTGGCAAGTGCCGCAACTACAATTGTAGTATTTTTGCCAATTTCTATGCTTTCTGGCTTAATTGGAAAAGTTTTGAATACGGCTTCAATTACAATTATGATGGCAATTTTTTCTTCTTTTGTTGTGGCAATTGTTATTGTTCCTTATTTGTTAAAACTTTTACTAAAAGAAGAAGGTCCAAAAGTTAGAACAAAAAAACGAAAGTTTGATGTTGTAATGGAAAAAATTGAACGGGGTTACCGAAAACTTCTTTTGGTATCTTTAAAAAATAAATTGATTGTTATTGTTTCTGCAATTTTCCTTTTGATTTTATCTGGAGTGATTGCTTTGCGTCTTGGATTGCCTTTATTCCTTCTACAGACTCTAGCGAATTCTTTATTTCTATGGATTTGCCAATTGGAACAAAACTTGAACAAACTGTAGAAAAAATGGAAGTTGCAGAAGATTTGATGTATAAATATGTTCCAGAAATTCAAAGTGCTGTAATTTATGTTGGTCAAAGTAACAGTAAAGGAATTTCTACTCAGGCAGTTCCAGAAAGTGCTTACGCTCACATAATTTTGGTTCCTGTTGCAGAGCGAAACCGAAGTGTTCACGATATTATGTTGCAAATGCAAGAAATTTGGTCGGCGGTAATTCCTGATGCAAAAGTTTCTGTTCAAAACGGTGGATTTGATAAACTTGTTGGCTATGTTTCTGGCGGCGGTGGTTATGGTTTAACTTTAATTTCGGAAGATATGAATCTTTTGTATGACACTGCAAAAGATTTAAAAAATTATCTTGAAAAACACCCAGAAGTTGTAACTGCAAAAATGGATACAGATTTTGACACAAGCACAATGATTATTGATATGAGTCAGGATTATTTGAGTTCCCTTGGAATTACAAGTTACGAAGCGGGAATTACAAGTGCCATTTTGTTTCAGGGAATGGACGCTGGCCGATATAAAGATTTAAAAACAGGAGATAGATATAATATTCATCTTTCTTCAAACATTTTGGACGGAAACGTAACTCCAGACACAATTTCAAATCTTCACATAATTACAAGTAACGGACAAGATGTTTCTTTTGCAAACCTTTCCGATATCAAAGTGGAAAAATCAATTTCTCAAATAAATCACTCAGACAGAGCAAAAACAATTACTGTAAGTGCAACTTTAATTAGTGAAAATACAGCAAATGTTTCTAGTTATGTAAATGATTATCTTGCAAAAAATCCTTTGCCAAATGGGGTAAACAGTAAATCTGGTGGAATTGTTGCTTTAATTTCTGATATGGTAATGCCAATGATTATTGCTATGGTTCTTGCAGTTTTCTTAGTTTACACTGTAATGGTTTTGCAATTTGAAAAGTTTAAGCATCCATTTTTGATTATGGGAACTATTCCGTTTTGTTTTATTGGTGCAGTTTTGGGGCTTTTGATTTTTGGTTCAACTGTGAATTTGCTTTCGCTTTTGGGGTTAATTACGCTTGCTGGTGTTGTTGTTAACAATGGAATTATTCTTGTAGATTATGTAAATTTATTGAGAGTTCAAAGAAAAGAAGTTCTTGCCAAAGTAAAAGGTCATCAAAATAAAGATGGTGAGTGGGAAATTGAACTTCCTGTAGAAGAAGAAAACGAATTGACAAGAGAATGCATTTTGGATGGTGCGTCATCTCGTTTGCGACCAATTTTGATTACAACTTTGACAACACTTTTGGGCGATATTCCAATGGCTGTTGCAACTGGTGAAGGTTCAGAAATGTATGCGCCAATGGGCCAAGTTATTGTAGGTGGGTTATTTTCTTCAACTGTAATTACTTTGCTCATTATTCCAGTTTTATACGAACTTATGGAAAAGAAAAGAAATAAACATAAAAAAATTAAGCAGATTGAGGAAAAGCGTGATGAAAGCAATGAAAAATAATCATTTTAGAAGTTTGAAAAATGCAACTTTTGTTTTTTTAAGTTTTTTTGCATTTTGTTTTACAAGTTGTTATTCGGTTTTTGAAGGCGGAACAAGTGGAATTGTAGTTGATTCAGAAAGTACATCAACACCAAAAGCGGGAATTGGAAATGTTGATGTGTACGCTTATACTTCAGAAGGTGATAGAAATTCTGATTATTCTTCTTGGGTTGAAGGACAAGATTTTTCTCCAAATGCAAGTTACTACGGTCATACTTCCACAAATAATGATGGTTCTTTTTCTATAAGCAAACTTGTTTGGAAAAGTGAAAATCCTGCCTTTGGAAAAGATGCAGATATTAGAAATATTTACTTTTTGTTTTATCACGAAAATTATGGTTTAACAAAAGGGCAATCTTTAATTGTTTCAGATTCTATTAGCAATACTGTGTATCAAGAATTGACTGCGGTTAGAAAAACTTCGGTGTTGAATCTTTCGTTTGTAGATGTGGCAACAAATCAAAATACTGGAAATTCTGTTTTGGTAAATATTAGTGTTCCTCAGACAACACAAAAAAATGCAGAAATAAAGCCAAGAGTTTATCAAAATACAATTACTGGAGCGGGCATTGTTCAAATTTCCTATCCAAGATACAAATCAGAAGAAGACAAAAACAACGGAATAGAAAATTCTCCTACTATTACAATTAAATATTATCAAAATTCAAATAATGAAACTTGGAAAGCTTGTTTTAATCAAGATAACGAAGCAAAAGATTATGCTTTTAGAGATGATGCAAAATCTGGAATTAATGTGGAAATTGGTTCTGGTGATTATGATTTAACTTTGTACGGAAAATCTACTCGTCTTTCTATGCCTGTAATTTCTGGTCAACTTTCGGCAACAGGAAGTGCAGAAGGAACTGTTGCAGATGATGGTGTATTACTTTCTATGAAATCTTGCGGTTCGGGAACTGAATTTACAATTGATTGCGGACAAGTTTCTACTGCAGCCCAAACATTGGGAAGCACTCAAAATCAAAAACACGGAATGTTTTCGGGGCTTGGACAAGGAATTACTTGGACAGATGAAACTTACACAGATAAATTTGCTACTACACAAATTAAACTTTTTGCTGGTGAAGCAGAAAAACTTACAATGGAAGTTCGAAGTAATCAGAACACATATAATGTGCAATTGAAGTAGTTTCTTTGGTTAAAAAATTATGAAACAAAAGCTTACATATAAAAAAATATTTTTTATTTTCTCTTTTTTTGTTTGTACTGTTTTTTTGAGTGCACAAGAAGAAAAAACTTATTCTTACGAAGATTTAAAATCTGAATTGTTCAAAAATAATCCACAACTTTTGAGTTTGCAGGAAGAATATTTTAGAAGCACTCTTGATGTAAAAGATGCGTGGGCAAGTTTGGGACCAACAATTGATTTGCAACTTAGCGGAACTTATATGCTTAATCCTCCTGTTGATCCAATTTATTTGAATGTGGACGAACTTTTTGGTGCAATTCAATGGCCAAATGGAATAAAACCAAACGGACAAGGGCAATATGTAAAAATTTATGATGGAATGGAAAACACAATGTATAACATTCAGCTTTCTTTGATGCAGCCTTTGTTCACTTGGGGAAAAATTGGAAATTCAATCAAACTTTACAAGCAGATTTCTGGGGTAAAAGAATTACAGCTTTTGTCTACACAAGAACAATTAGAAAACGAATTAAAAATTAGACTTGTAACTTTGTGCCGTTTGTATGAAATTATTGATTTGATAGAAGAAGCAGAAACTTTTACAAATAGAATGGTTGAGTTTAGCGAAAGTGCAGAAAAATCAGGAATGATGATTCATCAAGATGTTGTAGAAGCAAAAGTTCAAGCAAAACAATTAGAAATTTCAAAACAGGAATTAAACGAACAAATTAAAAATCAACTTTTGGAAATTCAAAAAATAACGGGACTTCAAAATCTGAATCGTAATCAAATTGATTTTTCTGTTGATGAAAATGAAATTTTAAGTGTGATGGCTTTGAATAGAACTGAAGTTTTGGAAAATGCAACTTCGAGTCAGCAAAAATCAATAAAAATGCTTTCGCAACTTGAATCAATAAATGTTTTGGCAGAAAAAATTGCAAAAGGTTCTGTAAACTGGAAGCCAGATGTGGCATTACAAGTTACAGGCGGCTACGGTGGTTCAAGAGTTCCTTTTTTTGAACCAAACTGGCAGCGAAAAGATGATTTTTCTTTGAATATTTCTGTTGGTATTAAAACTACAATTTGGGATGGCGGAAAAAAAGTTAGGGATGTTTCTAGAAAAATTAGCGAAACAAAAACAGCCAAAATTAATCAAAGTGATGCCAGAGCACAAATTACTCAAACTTTAGATACACAATGGAACACCGTTGATTTATGTACTTTAAAAATTGATTATCAAGATTTAAAAATTGAATCGGCACAGGCAAAAATCAAACTAAAAGAAAACGAATATCAAAACGGATACGGAACCGAAGCGGATGTCCTAACTGCAAAAATTGATTTGTGTAATCAAAAAATTGAAAAAGTGAATCAGACACTTTCTAGAGATATTGCTTGTTTGACAATTAAATATTTGGGACAAGAGTAAAAAAACAATCCAGAAAATCAAAATTAAAAGCAAAATGATTCTCTGAATCGTTGTAAAACATTGCAAAAGCTAAGTTCTTGCTGCTCCGTCTACGTGGAGAATGTCTCCGGTTATGTAAGATGCCATATCGCTGGCAAGGAAAAGAAATGCATTTGCAATATCCACAGGTTTTCCTATGCGACCAAGTGGAATTGTTTTTATAAGTGGTTCAATCATTGCTGGTGGAAGAGCACTTACCATATCTGTTTCTGTAATTCCTGGTGCAACAGCATTTACACGAATGCCTTTTGGTGCAAGTTCACGGGAAAGAGACTGAGTAATGCCGTTTACAGCGTATTTACTTGCAGGATACATTACACCAGAAGGTTGTCCATACGTACTAACCATTGAACTAGTATTAATTATGCAACCTTTTGTTTTTTCAAGATAAGGAACCGCAACTTTTGAACATACAAAAACAGATTTAATATTCAAATCTGCAATTTTGTCATATTCTTCATCTGTAAAATTTAACAAAGGTGTGCTAGAAGAAATTCCGGCATTGTTGATTAAAATATCAATTTTGCCAAAAGTTTTGTTTACTTCTTCAAATGCTTTTGAAACTTCTTCTGTTTTGTTTAGTTGTGGAAATAATCCCATAACTTCAAAATCTTTGTTTTCTGCTTTTAATTTTTCTACAGCAGTATCAACAGTTTCTTTTCGGCTTCCAAAAACAGCAACTTTTGCTCCATTAAGCAAAAACTGGCGTGCTGTTTCAAAGCCAATTCCTCTTGTGCCACCAGTAATAATGGCAACTTTGTTTTTTAATAACATATTTTTTTTCCTTACTTTTTTGTTTTATTTAAAGATAAAATGGAAAGGGATATTGAGTCAAGGAAAATATTGTTTGGGTCCCCGTGTCAAGCACGAAGACGACAGAAAGGAACAAGCACAGGATGACATAAAGGGTTAATCCAAAGGTCGACACAAAGGATTAATCCTGAGTATGAGATAAGAATTGTTTATTCGTTTGGCAAAACTTTTACATCAAGTTTGTTGTATGGAATTTCAATATTTGCTTCATCTAAAACTTTTTTTATTGCAACGAACATATCATTTTTTGTTTTTAAGAAGTTTGCTGGTTCAAACCAAACTGCCACAGTCATATTAATACTACTTTCTCCAAAACCATCAAACCAAACCGCAGGAGCTGGATCTGCAATTACTGTAGAACAAAGTGTTGGTGCTTTTGAAAGAACTTCCAAAGCAGTTTCCATGTTTGTATCATAACTAACAGAAACAGAAAATGTTAAGCGACGAACTGAATGATAAGAATTATTTGTAAGATTTGTATTGATGATTGTAGAGTTTGGAATTCTTACCATTTGATTATCAAAAGTGTGAACTTTTACCGAAAGCAAATTGATTGCATCAACAACACCAGTAACCCCATCAACAACAATTGTATCACCAATTTTCAATGCTCCTTCTGTAATTACAAAAAGACCACTAATCAAATTACTAACAGAAGTTTGAGCAGCAAAACCAATTGCAACTCCCGCAATTCCTGCCGCACCCCAAATTGCAGAAAGTTTAATTCCAAAAAGACCTAACACATAAATAATTGTGATAATGTAAAACGCATATTTTACAATTTTGTTTAAAATTGCAGTTCTTTGTGGAGTTGTTTTTTCTGCTGGAATTTTTTTAATTCCGCGTAGAATTAATTTGTAAATTCCAAAAATAATTGCAAGAACAACAATTGCACCAATCACTTTGAATAAGTTTCCCCAAGTAAGAAGACTTTTTGCCCATTCTACAATTGACGAAGTTTGTTCAAAAAATGATTTACTAACTTCTGTTGCAGCTTCTGTAACTTCTTCTAATGTTTCGTTCATTTTTTTCCTCTTTTAATTTGATTTTTTATTCTGAATCAGTTTCATCAACAAATTCTTCAGAATTTACATTTTTTTTACAAAATGCAGAAAAAATACTCTGTTGGTTTGTTTCTTCTTTATTGTTAATTCGGAATTTTGTATTAAGTAAACGGCGAAGAACACACAAAATTGCAATACTAACAACCGAAAGAAACATATCAAGAGCACTTGTATTACCAATAATCATGTGTCTTGAAACAAGGAAGATTAAAACTTCAAAGGAGTTTTCTGCATTAGGTTTACAAAGCAATTTAATAAACTCAATTCCTACAACATAGTTAAAAATTTGCTTTAGAAAAATCAAAAATTCTTCTGAATTTCCAGTTTGTATAAATAAATCTTTAATTACTGGCAAGTAAGAGCCTGCAGAAATAATAAGGGCAAGAATTACAATTCCTGCAATTAAAAATTCAATAAACTCACAAACTTTTGTCATAATTTTTTGGACTTTTTCTTTCATGTTTTTTCCTTTTTTTAGTATAGTTTTACTATATACGAAGTTTTTAATCTTTGAAAGTAAAATGATTTGAATGATTTATAAAATTATGTTTTCTTTCTATATGAAATCTAAGTAAAGTTGATTATAATAATTTTTATGGAAATTATTGATACACTAAAAAATGGTTGTAAAATTGTGCAAGATTCAGAAAGATTTAAATTTGGAATTGATGCCATTTTGCTTAGTGATTTTTGTTTTGATTCAATTAAAAAAGATGATTCTGTTATTGATTTAGGAACAGGAAATGCAATTATTCCATTAATGCTAAGTTTTTCAAAAGCAAAAGAAATTACAGGTCTTGAAATTCAAAAAGAAAATGTGGAACTTTCAAAAAAAAGCGTAAAATTAAATGAACTTGAAGAAAAAATAAAAATTGTGCAAGGTGATATAAAATCTGTAGATTCGTTGTTTCCAAAACATAGTTTTAATGTGGTAGTTTCAAACCCGCCATATATGATTTTTGAACATGGAAAACAAAATCCGGCGGATGCAAAGGCCATTGCAAGGCACGAAGTTTTGTGCAATTTAGAAAATGTGATTTCTGCCGCTGATTTTTTACTAAAAACTCACGGAAAATTTTTTATGATTCACAGACCTTTTAGACTTCCAGAAATTTTTAATTGTTTAATAAATCATAAAATTGAACCAAAACGAATGAAGTTGATTTATCCGTTTGAAGGAAAGGAACCAAATCTTGTGCTAATTGAAGCAAGAAAAAATGCTAATGCTAGACTAAAATTTGAAGAAAATCTAACTGTCTATGAAAAACCTAATGAATACACAAAACAAATAAATTTGATTTATGGCAGAAATTGGGGAAATCTTTAATTTTTCTAAAAAACTTTAGTATAATTGTTGACAAAATATATTAAAAAACATTATTATTTTTTTATTGGTTGTTTGTAAAATTAAGTTATGAAAAATTATTTACTTTCTGATAACAACAAATTTTTCTCTTTAAAATCTTGTTTTCTTGCAAGTGTATATTCGTTTTCCTTTTTTTCCTTTTATTTCTTTTATTTTTTCTCTGGCTCGTTGCAAAAATAGATGAAGTATAGGATTTATTTATATAAACAAAAAAGGTTCTATTCTTTATCGAATAGAACCTTTTTTTTATCCAAATTTTTAAAATGAATCTAGTTGGAGGTTTTATGACTGATTTGGAAAAAGCTAGAAAAGCTATTAATGAAA
>JAGARY010000244.1 GCA_017622055.1 Treponema sp.
ACATAAACTATACTTTCCATGTTGTGCTCCTTTTGCATTTTTGGTAATGCTCTTTTGGTTTATTTTTTTTCTTATTCCATTTTGCAGCTAAATCCACGTTTCTGCAAAAGGTTTGCACAACATATTGTCTTAATTAATTTAAGTTCTATAATCTCCATTAATTTTTACATAATCGTAAGTCAAATCGCAGCCCCAAGCTGTTCCTTCGGCAGTTCCGTCCTGACATTGCACAAGGATTTCAACTGCTTCGGCACTTAAGATTTCTGTGGCTTTTTCTTCGTCAAAGTTGCAAGGTGTTCCGTTATCAAAAACTTGAACAGAATTTTCCCCGTGAACTGTTGAATCTACCGCTGGATCAAAATAGCGTTTTGCATCTTTTTTTGAAGTGAACCAAATGCTTGTTTTGTCTGGGTCAAATTCAATTCCGCTGTAGCCCATTGCACAAAGGAAACGACCAAAGTTTGCATCACGACCAAAAATTGCAGCTTTTGCCAAAGATGAAGTAATAATTTCTTTTGCTAAACCACGTGCAGCTTGAACTGAAGACGCACCTTTTACATTACATTCAATCAATCTTGTTGCACCTTCACCATCGGCAGCAATTTTCATTGCCATTACACGATTTATTTTATTTAGTGCTTCCAAAAAGATTTTGTAATTTTCATCTTCTTCTGTAATTTCTTTATTTCCTGCAAGACCGTTTGCCATAATTGTTAAAGTGTCGTTTGTACTTGTGTCGCCATCTACAGAAACACAGTTATAAGTTCCCAAAATTGATTCATGCAAAGCTTTGTCTAACATTTTGCTAGAAATTGCACAGTCTGTTGTAACAAAACTAAGCATAGTTCCCATGTTGATATGAATCATTCCAGAACCTTTACACATAGACCCCATGCGACAAGTTTTTCCGTCAATTTGAAATTCAACTGCACATTCTTTGTACTGAGTATCTGTTGTCATAATTGCAACACGAGCTTCTTTATGACCTTCTTTGCTTAATCCGTTTTTTAATGTTTGAATGTTGTTTTCTACTTTTGTAACGTCAAATTGAGCACCAATAACACCTGTAGAATAAACAATTACGTCTTCGGTTTTAATTCCTAAGGCTTGGGCTGCACATTTTGCCATTCTGAATGCATTTTCAGCCCCTTGAGCGCCAGTACAAGTATTTGCGTTTCCACTAATTTCAATTGCTGCCTGAGCTTTTCCGTCTGCAAGATATTTTTTTGCAATTTTTACACTTTCTGATTGAACTCTATTTTGAGTAAAAACTCCCGCAGCATTACAAGGAACTTCAGAAAAAACAAGAGCTGTATCATTTATTTTTCGGCTTTCTTTAATTCCAACTCTCATTCCATTTGCAACAAAACCTTTTGGTGCACAAACTCCGCCATCAATAAAACTAATTTGCATAAATATACACTCCTTTTCCTGTATTTTTGCATAAATATACCAAAAAAATGTATTTTTGAAAAGGGGGAGAAAGGTACAACTTTTTACATCAACTTTCACTTTGTAGAAAGTGTACAATTTAATCAGAATTTTAAGTGCAGAGAAAATATACTCAGGATGTAGATGCTATTCTTTGAATTCTTAATTCATCATTCTTAATTCATAATTTTTTTTATCTATCGCGTTTTCCAAGACCGGTGCGAGCAACGTGCCACATTGATTCTCCAATGTTTGGTTCTGTATTTGTAAATTTAAACAAATCTGGAAGATTTACAAATTCGTAGCCTTGTTCTTTTAGCACAGGAATGGCACGATCAACAGCTTTTAGAGTTGCGTCGTTGCCTTCCATAACGTGAAGCAAATAAATTGTTCCGTTTTCGGCATCTTCGATTATTTTGTTATAGCGATATTCTTCACCGTAGTTTGAATCCCAGTCGTTACATCCTTTGCCACAAACAAATGGAGTTGGAATTGTGTTATACATTGTGTCGCTAATGGCAATATATGGAGGTCTAAAAAACTCTGCTTTTTTACCAGTTAGTTCAATAATAATTTCATCGCATTTTTTGTATTCTTCTGCAACTTCTTCGGCTGTCATTGGAGCCATATTTGAATGTGTCCAAGAATGATTTTGGATATCGCAGCCCATTTTTATTGCATGACGAATTACCGCTTTATTTTCTTCTGTAACTTTGTTTCCAATAATAAAAAATG
>JAGARY010000245.1 GCA_017622055.1 Treponema sp.
AATCAAGATACATATCATATTAATTTAATTCCAACTGTAAAAGGAAGTGGAAAAAATGTAAAATCATCTTTCTATATTTTATTAGAAAAGAAAGATGCTGCAGGAAATATTATCTTAAACAAAAAAATTGGTTCACCTGATATTGTAAGAAAAGGTGTTTACAATTACAAAATTGAAAGAATTTTCTGTGATAAATCTGGAAAAAATTTAATCTTTGTAATTGAAAAAATGATTGAAGATGATACTGGAGTTTCAATTAGATATATGGTTGAAGCAACAAAATTTTAATTTTTTTTGATTTAAGTTGCATAGAAAATCACTTTTTTTACTATATTAATAGTAGAAGAAAAATTTATAAAAGAGAAAAGGAACGTGGTAGAAAAATACTGCGTTCCTTTTTTTTTGCAAAAATAATTGTGTGAGGTTTTATGGGAAAAATTAAAATTAATTTAAGTTCAGTTTTACAAGGTATATTAATAAGCATAATTGTTTGTTTTGCTGTGAATCCAATTTCTTGTAAAATAACAGAAACTGGAATTGATGTAATTTCTGGAGATTATGTTCCACCAGTTTTGCAAAAAGTTGAAGTAATTGATGATAAAAGTGTAAGAATATCATTTTCGGAATCAATTATTTTAAATGGTTTTACAATTACAGAACATATTGAAGATGTTTCCAACTCTTCTGAACATTCAGAAACTGAAGAATTATCTTTGGCCTTAAAAACTGTTACTGATTTTTCAAATTCTATAAATGCAGAATATGTTTATAAAAACAATAATCAAGAAGTGGAATTTTTGTTTGATAAAAACACAATCGTAGGAAAAACATACAATATTTTTGGTGTTGTGGAAGATGCAATTGGAAATTCATTAACTTTTTGTGTTCCGTTTATTGGATTTAATTCAAAAGTTGCAAAAATGATTATGACGGAAGTTAGGAGTGTTTCTGATTCTAAAAATGGTTTTAGAGAGTATGTAGAATTTTTGGTTATTGAAGAAGGAAATGTTGCAGGAGTTCAAATTAAAATTGGTGGGGAAGAATCAAAAACTTATACATTCCCTGCAATTGATGTAAAAAAAGGTGATGTGATTGTTTATCATCCAGAAAAAGTTGGAGACGGAATTGAAGATGAACTTTTTGATGATTTAACTTTATGCCACCATACAGATTCAAATGGAAATGCCAGAGATTTATGGGGAACTTCTGAAAAAAGTATAATTGGAAACAACGATGATATTATTGTTTTGTATGACCAAGTAAATGATTTTATTATGGATGTAGTTATGTTTAGAAAAGCAGATACTGTTACTTGGACAAAAAATAAACAACTTGCGGCAGATTTTATAAACGATGCAGGAATTTATGATTCTTCTGATATTGAAAATGCAAATTATACAAAAGGAGGAACTGCTCCTGTTTCTGCAAGTGCTAAACATACATTACAAAGAATAAACACAAGTGATATTTTACAAAAAATCCATAATGACGAAAAAGTGGAGTTGCCTGTAAAAGTTGACTCAGAAAGTTGGCAAATTGTAAAAGGTGCTTTTTCTCCGGGAGTAGTGGAATAAACCTAGGTCTTCAATGTTTCTTTTTATTTTTTTTTATGATATATTATGATTTATGGTAGAATTATTAGCTCCTGCGGGAAACATTGAATCACTTGAAGCGGCAATTGGTGAAGGTGCCGATGCTGTATATTTAGGATTAAAAACATTTAATGCTCGTTTAAGAACTACAAACTTTGCTTGGAATCAATTTGAAGCAGCTGTTGAATCTTTGCATCGTCAAAACAAAAAAGTTTATGTTACTGTAAATACTGTTTGCGAAGAACGTGAAACAGAACGATTATACAGATTTTTGTCTTATTTGAATGAAGTAAAACCTGATGCGTTGATTGTGCAAGATTATGCAATTATGCGCATGGCTCAAGAGTTTTTTCCAGATTTGGAATTGCATGCTTCAACTCAAATGAACGTTGAATCTACAAATGCAGTTAGACTTTTGCAAAAAAATGGGGTGAAGCGGGTTGTTTTGGCTCGTGAACTTGGTTTAGACGAAATTAAAAAAATTAAAGATGAAACTGGTGCAGACTTAGAAACTTTTGTTCATGGTGCTTTGTGTGTTAGTGAATCTGGACTTTGTTTGTTTTCTTCGTTTTTGGGCGGAAAATCTGCAAACCGTGGAATGTGTGCCCAGGCATGTAGACGTTTTTATTCTGCAGAAGTTCCTGGTGGAATTAAACAAGGCTATTATTTTTCTCCATGTGATTTTGAATTAATTGATCAGATTCCTGCGTTAATTGAAGCTGGCGTAAATTCTTTTAAAATTGAAGGACGCATGAAAAGTGCTGAATATGTTGGAAGTGTTGTTTCTGCATATCGTTATGTTATTGATCATTACAAAGAAGATAAAAAAGGTGCAATTGCAGCTGGAAAACGTATGCTTGCCAGCGATTTTGCCCGTTCAAAAACAACTTATTGGTATGGTTTTAAATCTTACGAAGAAGGAATGAAAAATGCCGCTTCTAAAATTTTAAATCCAAATCAAGCTGGTGGAACTGGAATCTACCTTGGAAAAATTGCGGGAACAAAACCTGCTCCAAAAGAATTGATTGACGCTATGAAAATGGCTGCCGCAGATGCAAATAAAGAACTTGTTAAAATTCAATTGGCAACTTTAAATGGCGGAAGTTATGATCCAGATCCAGGAGATTCAATTAGACTTCACAAAAAAGATGATTCTGGGCGTGTGAGCCACAAAATTAAAACTGTTGAATTTGATGAAAAAACTGGAAAACGCTGGATTGATATTCCATCTGGTTTTACAGTTGGTGATGAAGTTTACCTTTTGCAAATTAAAGCTGGTTCAAAACGTTATAACAGAATTTTGCCAAATGATATTAGCAAATATCGCAAACAACCAAAAGATGAACTTCTTCCAATTTTGGATGTTACTCCTGTTGCAAAAAAAGAACTTGATTACTTTCCTGATGGTGTTTATGTTCAGGTTTCTTCTATTGCAGACGTTTTTGCAGCCCAGGGCTTAAATCCTGTTAGATTGATTTTGGAATTAAATGCTGAAACTAGATACGATTTATTAAATCATAAAACTGTTTTGCCATTTTCTAAAAAACAAATTTACATTTCTTTGGATCCATTCTGTTCTGCCGCTCAAGAAGATCTGCTTACAGCAGATTTGAATGATTTAATTGCAGATGGATATGCAAATTTTGTGGCAAACAATATTGCTCACATTCAAATGCTTAAAGGAAAAAATGTAAATGTTGTGGCTGGGCCATATTTATATACATTTAACAGATGGGCTGTTTCTTGGTTGGAAAATCAAGGAATTGGTTCTTTTGTAATGCCTTATGAAAATTCAAGACGCAATTTGGAAGCAACTTTTGAACAAAATGTTCGTTCTAGAGTTCTAGTTCCAATTTATGCTTATCCTGCTTTGTTTAGAATGCGTTTTGAACTTCCTGATGATTACGATTTTACATATTTTACAGATAAAGAACAAAAAGCATTTATGTTAAATTCTACACCAGATGGTTCTTTTGTTTTGCCTGCAGCACCTTTTTCAATTGTAGACAAAGTAAAACACCTAAAATCGGCTGGCTTTAATAAAGTTTTAATTGATTTTTCAAAAGTAAAAGTTACTAGAAATCAAATTAAAGCAATTATGGCTTCCATGACAAAAGCTCAAGCCTTGCCAGATGTTTCAAGATTCAACTGGAAAGACGGTTTTTATTCTCCACAGCAAATGGAAGAATACAAAGCTGCCAACGAAAGAGCTTTACAAAGAAAACAAGCCGGAAAGGGCAGTGCTCCACAAGGAAGATATAAAAATAAAACTTCCGGAAAGCGAAGAAAGTAGATGAGAGAAAAAGTAAAAGGAGATTGTATTATGAAAAAAGTGTGGATTTTATTTTTATCTATAATTTTATTTTTTGGTTGTGATTTTCGGGTTTCAAATAAAAGTTTAGATGTTTGTTTTAAAAATCAAACTGAAATTGATATTGAGATTACTGAGATTTGGGCAGATAGAGGACGGCTTGGGGAGCTTCAAGATTTGTCTTTTCCTATTGCTATTTCTAAGAATTCTTCCAAAAATATAAAATATGTTAATAGTGATTTTGAATATTCTTATTCCTTAATGTTCAAAGCAAATGGTAAATCTTATAGAATTCCAAGATTAACAGAAGGCACTGTAGAACTTTATTTTGATGAGGAAAGTCAAAAATATTCTGCAGCTCTATATGTTGATACAATACTTGGTCCTGAAGGTGAATCTTACGACGTTATAGAGTGCGAATAAAATAATTGTGTTATTGTAATGTCATTGTCGTACTTTGGGGAAGATCCTCGTGTCAACGCACGAGGATGACACGTTTTAGCAAAACACGAGGATGACATTAAAATGCCTGACATTGTCGTCCTCTGGCGTGACCAGAGGATTTTATGCGACAAACTAGTTTTTTAGAAAGCAACTGCCTCCGGAACTTTTTCTGGTGGTGTGGTTGCAGGCTCTGTTTGTTGTTGGAAAGATTGTGGTTTGTATTCAATATGCTCAGCAATTACAAGAACTTTGCTATGAGTTTTTCCTGTTTCATCTTTCCAAGTGTTTTGCTTTAATCTTCCTACGACTCTAACAC
>JAGARY010000246.1 GCA_017622055.1 Treponema sp.
ATCTGGGTAAGGAACGCCAGAAGGTTTAATTGCAAAAACACATTTATCTTTATCAAAAGCCGAAACATTTCCCCAAGTATACAATGCAAGATTATTTTCTGGGATTTTCATATTTGCTTCATACGCTTCTTGTCTTAACGATTCATAATTCATAATTTACCTCAAATAATTCTTAATTCTTCATTCTTAATTCTAAATTAATTTAATGTTTCAACAGCTGCTTTTTCAATTGCAAGGCCGTCCATATAACGTTTATAGAAAATATCAAAGCTTTCAATAAGTTCTTTTTCTGCCTCTGAAGTTGTCTTTTTGCAAGAGCCAAAAACTTTATTGTTTAAGAAATCTGCAAGGGAATCACTAGAATTTTCTGCTGCATAAGAAGCCAAAATTGCCATTCCCCAAGGTCCACCTTCACCTGCAGTTTCCATTGCACTTACGCTTGTTTTCATTGCTGCTGCCATATATTTTAATCCAGCTTGAGTTTTAAAATATCCTCCAGCACCAGTCATACTTGCAACTTCAACATTTTCCTTATAAAGAATATCCATACCGCAACGCAAAGCTCCAAGGGAACTAAACATCAAAGTGCGCATAAAGTTTGCCAAAGAAAAGTTTGCATTTTCGCTACGAGCAAAAAGAGGACGTCCAGAAGTAAATCCTGTAATAGTTTCTCCAGAAAGATAGTTGTAAGCAAGCAATCCACCACAAGCTTTATCTGCTTCAAGAGATTTTGTAATCAATTTTTCATAAAAATCACCAAGAGGAGCAGTGAATCCCATTGTTTTTACAACTTCATCAAAAAGATTAATCCAGTAATTGTGTTCTCCAGTACAGTTATTTGCGTGAACCATCGCCACAGGATATCCATCTGGAGTAGTTACAATATCAATAATTCCAGGATAAACTTTTTGTAAATCTTTTTCCAAAACAACCATACTAAATACAGAAGTTCCTGCACTAATGTTACCTGTTTTTGGTTTTACAGAGTTTGTTCCAACCAGACCAGTTCCTGCGTCACCTTCTGGGGCACATAAAGGAATACCAGCTTGTAAGTCGCCAGTTGGATCAAGGAACAACGCACCTTCTTTAGAAAGATTTCCAGCAGCTTTACCAGCATTTACAACTTTTGGGAAAACCTTATTAATTTCAAAACCAAAAGCTTTTACTTCTGGTAAATCTTCAAATTTTTTGCAATATTCAGGATTATAAATAACTTCATCATTTGAAGAACCAAAACAAACTGGGAACATTCCCGAAGCGTCCCCAGTTCCAATCACTTTTTCTCCAGTTAATTTCCAATGAATGTAAGCTGCCAAAGTTGCCACAAAATCAACATTTTTAATATGATCTTCTTTTTTCAAAATAGCCTGATAGAAATGAGAAATTGACCAACGTTCAGGAATAGGGTAGTTAAAAAGCCCAGAAAGTTTTTCAGAAGCTTCACCAGTAATTGTATTACGCCAAGTTCTAAAAGGTACCAAAAGATTATTATCTTTATCAAAAGCCAAATATCCGTGCATCATTGCCGAAACACCAGCACTTTTGAATTTTGTAAGTTTAATTCCATATTTTTCTTGAACATCTTTTTTCAAATCAGCATAACAAGTTTGAAGTCCTTCATGAATTTGTTCAAGAGGATAAGTCCAAATTCCATTTTCTAAAGAATTTTCCCAAGTAAAGGAACCATTTGCAATTGGCTCATATTTATCATTAATCAAAACCGCTTTAATGCGAGTTGAACCAAATTCAATACCTAAAACCGCGTTTCCGCTTTCAATAATTTCTTTATTTTCCATAGTTTTTTATTATAGTGTATGTAAAACGTTTTATAAAGTTTAAATAGAAAAATAAGGTTTGATTTTTTATTTTTTTACGGTGATTTTTTTATGTTTTTTTGACTCTAACGCAGTATAATTGATTTTATTCAATATATTTACTAAAATTAGGCAAATATTTAATTCACAGGTAAACAAAAATGAAAACAAATGCTTTAAAAGGAATGAAAGACATTCTTCCTCAAGAACAAAAATTAAGAGACTACATCCAAAGAAAAATTTTAGATACATATTTGGCTTCTGGATTTGAACGCATTTCAACACCAATTTTAGAAGATTCTGAAAACTTAGACAAATCAGATGGTGGAGATAACCTTAATTTAATTTTTAAAGTATTAAAACGAGGTGATAAGCTTACATCAGCTTTAGAATCAAACGAAGTTACAGAAAAGACTTTATCAGATATGGGCTTACGTTACGATTTAACTTTGCCACTTTCAAGATTTTTCTGTGCAAACAAAAACGAATTACAATTTCCTTTTAAAGTAATTCAAACAGACAGAGTTTACCGTGCAGAACGCCCACAAAAAGGAAGATTAAGAGAATTTGTTCAATGCGATATAGACATTTTAGGAGATTCTTCAAAAAATGCAGAAGTTGAACTTATTGATGTAACTGCAAACGCAATTCTTTCAATAGGATTCAAAAACTTCCACATCAACATCAACGACAGACGCATCCTTAGAAATCTTTTAGAAACAATGGGCTTCCAAAAAGACACAATCGATTCTGTTTGTATTACTTTTGACAAATTAGACAAAATTGGTCCAGATGGAATTAAAGCAGAACTAGAAGAAAAACAATTCCCTCAAAACGCAATCAATTCTTTGTATAAATTTGTTTCAGCCGGGGACATAACTTTAGATCAAGTTGTTTCAAAATGTTCAGATCCTTCAATTGCAGATGAACTTAAATATATAATTGAAACAGTAAACAAAGTTTCTGGCGGAAAATATAAAATCAACTATTGTCCGAATTTAGTTCGTGGGCAGGGATATTACACTGGTGTTGTTTTTGAAATTGCCAGTTCAGATTTTAACGGTGCAATTGGTGGTGGTGGTCGCTACGACAATATGATTGGAAAATTTATAAATCAAGACATTCCAGCAGTTGGTTTTAGTATTGGTTTTGAAAGAATATGTTCTATTTTGTTAGACCAAAAATACCAAATTCCAGAATCAAAAGAAAAATTGGCTTTACTCTATGACGATTCAATTGATTTTGCAAAAGTTATGGAAGATTCAAAAAACTTACAAAAAGAATATTCTGTTTCTATTATCAAAAAAGCAAAAAAGGCTGGTCCTCAATTTGATATGTTGGAAAAACAAGGATATACAAAGTTTGCCACATACAAAGACGGAAATGTTTTAATTAAGAATTAAGAATTAAGACAATATGTTGTGCAAACCTTTTGCAGAAACGTGGATTTAGCTGCAAAATGGAATAAGAAAAAAAATAAACCAAAAGAGCATTACCAAAAATGCAAAAGGAGCACAACATGGAAAGTATAGTTTATGTAGGG
>JAGARY010000247.1 GCA_017622055.1 Treponema sp.
CAAAAGATGATGAAGAATGTTTTAAAGTTCAAGATAATGCTATAAAAAAAGATAAAAAATGGATTCAAGATATTTCTGTAATATTTCAAACATCATTTGACTCATTTTCTTTTGTTCAAAATTTTCAAATTTAATTACAACAATGGGGGATGTTCATCATATTTTTCCAAAACAATATTTAATTGATAATGGAATAAAAGATAAAGCAAAATATAATCAAGTAGCAAACTTTACTTATCTTGATACACCAACAAATATTGCAGTTGGAAAAGATGAACCAAGTGTATATTTTTCAAAAGTTTGGAATCAACTTATAAACCAGAATTATGTTATTGGCAATCTAAAAACAGAAGATGCAATCAAGAAAAATCTTGACGATAACTGTATTCCTTTGGAAATAAAGAATTGGATATTTGAAAATTACGAAGAATTCTTGTTACAAAGACGAAAACTAATGGCTGCAAAAATAAAAGAATATTACGAAAAACTATAAATCAAGTTTTGCCGTAATTTTTTTACGGCAAAACTTGATTTTTTGCTAAAAATTTCCGATAATATAATTAAACACAGATTAGAGGTGCCTTTATGTTATGTAAATTTGCGGTTACAAACTATAGGGGGTTCGAGCAGAGAATTGAGTGGGATTTGACGAAAGCTCGAGATTATGCATTTAACTCTTTTGCAATCAAGAACAAAATTATTAAGAACGGAATTATTTATGGTCCAAATGGAAGTGGAAAAAGTAATTTTGGATTAGCAATTTTTGATATTGTAAATCATTTAAGTCAAAAATGGAAAAAGTCTGATTATTATACAAATTTTGCTTATGCGGGAAATCAAAAGTCAACTGTCGATTTTGAGTATGAATTTAATTTTAATGGTCTGATTCTAAAATACTTTTACTCAAAAACTTCTCATGGAATTTTACAGAAAGAAAAACTTGTAGTTGATGATAGAGATATTTTTGAACGTAATCTTGGAACTTTCTCTATTAATAATTATGACTTTCCTATGGATGAAAAAATCCAGAACAATCTTGCAAATAATGCAAATAATGTTTCTATTGTAAGTTTTTTACTAACTTCTTATCCTTTAGCAGAGGATAGTTATTTGATGCAATTACAAAATTTTGTTAATTCAATGCTTTGGTTCAGAAGTCTTGATGTAAGGGAATTTATTGGCCTAGAAACAAATCTTTTATTTATAGATGAATATATCATTAATAATAATCTTGTAGAAGACTTTAAAGATTTTTTGGAAGAAGTTAGTAATCAAAAATTTGACTTTGTAAAGCCAAATCCAAATGATAAACATCTTATGTGTTATATAAAAGGGGCTCCTGTTCCATTCGATCTTATAAAATCAACAGGAACCAATTCTTTGTTACTTTTATATTTTTGGTATAAACAAATGGAGAAAGCCCAATTTGTTTTTATTGATGAGTTTGATGCTTTCTATCATTTTAAACTTTCAAAAAATATTTGCAAAAAACTATTTGAATTAGATTGTCAGTTGTTTCTAACTTCTCATAACACATTACTTTTGTGTAATGATTTGCTACGTCCAGATTGTAATTTCTTATTGGATAAAAACAAAATTAGGGCGATTCATGATTGTACTGAAAAAGAACTTCGCGAAGGTCATAACATAGAAAAGCTTTTCCGTGGTGGAACATTTGATTAATGATTTTATTTGTATTTGAAGGTCGAAAAACAGAACCGTCTCTTTTCAAAACTCTTGAATATTTATATTTCAAGAATCCTAACGAGCAGAAGATTTGTTGTTTTGGCTATAACATTTACGAATTATATAGATTAATGAATGAATCAGATTTTACAGAAGATATAGTTACAGTAATAAAAAGAAAACTTGAATCTCGAAATGAAAAACCCATCCCTGAAGATTTTAGTATCACGGATTTTTCGGAAGTGTATTTATTTTTTGATTATGATTTTCAAAATAAAAATCTTGAACTAGAAAAACTAAATTTTCAATTACAAGAAATGCTAGATTTCTTTTCAGATGAAACAGATAATGGAAAACTCTATGTTAATTATCCTATGGTTGAATCGATAAAATGTACACAAAAATTGCCTGACGAACATTGTTTTGAATATAAAGTAACAAAAGATGATTGTTTAGATTTTAAGAATTATGTTAGTAAAACTTTTAGTTTTTATAAAAGTTCAGATTTTATGCAGTTTTCTATTGATAAGAAATCTAATGTTTTGCGTTCAATAACAAAAGATCGTGAGAAAATCGTAAGAGAAAATTGGATTTATTTGAAAGAACAAAATATTAAAAAAGCAAATTACATTTGTAATGATGATTATTCTTATCCAGAAAATAAAATTTTAATTTCTCAAAAAAATATATTGAATTCACAACTAGAAAAATACGTACTTCCACATAATGAAGTAGCCATATTAAATGCATTTCCTCTTTTTTTGTATGAATATTTCAAATAAAAATATTCATACAATCTTCTACTCCTTCAACAATCTTTCCGAAAGTTCTAAAATCCTTGGCCCGTATTTTTCTCGCAATTTTTTTGTAATGATTTTGTTTACTAAAAGGCCGCTGCCCATCACCACCAGGCCCAAAAAAC
>JAGARY010000248.1 GCA_017622055.1 Treponema sp.
ATAAGAAATATAGACCTAAATATTAAGACATGTTAATTAAATTAATCATATAATAGCAATATTTAGTTAATCATTGTTTTTATATAAACGTAGGTCTAAAGTGTAAGGAGAAAAATGCTTCGAGATACTTTAGAGTTGAATATAAAAAGATTAATAGATTTCTTAATATATTCAAAAAATTTTCTAATAAGAAAAAATCCTATAAAATCAATGCAAGATTCTTTTATGGAAGGTTTATAATAATTTTCCATGAGCCAAAGTTACAAGACCTGCTCCGAGTTTTAACCCTAAACCTGTTAATGTAACAATTCCAATAATGATTCCAGCCATACCACAAGCAATGGCAACAGAAATGATGTTTCTTGCTGCTGCACACATTACATCAACAATGTCTTTTGATGTGAAAGTTGGTTTTCTGCCAGATGCGATGTCGATTAATGAAATAAGAAGACCAACAGCCAAACAAGCAATAATTCCCATTAAAGCGGCATAAACAGCTGTTTTTCCTAAACAAAGGAAAAGAATAATTATGATTAAAGGCAAAATCATATATCCTTTTTTTAAGAACAAAGGAAGAAACTTTGGAAGTTGATCTTTTGGAAGTCCTTTTAATCCCAATTTTTTTGCTTCAAGATGAACTGTAATAAAAATTCCTGTAAAATATAAAACTGCAGGAATGATTGCAGCTTTTACAATTGTGATATATGGAAGTCCTAAACTTTCAGCCATAAGGAATGCTGCCGCACCCATAATTGGAGGCATTAATTGACCACCTGTAGATGCTGCTGCTTCAACCGCTCCAGCAAATTCACCTTTGTATCCAAGTTTTTTCATCATTGGAATTGTAAATGAACCTGAACCAACAGTATTTGAAACTGAAGAACCAGAAACTGTTCCTAACAAAGCAGAAGAAAGAACAGCAACTTTTGCAGGTCCACCAGATGCGCCACCGGCAATTGAATTACACAAATCAATAAAGAATTGACCAATTCCAGTTTTTTCTAGTAAAGCACCAAAAAGAATGAACAAGAAAATAAAAGTTGAACACGCTCCAATTGGAGTTCCCATAATTCCTTCTGTATTGTAGAAAAGGTGACATACAACCCGTTGAAGTGAATATCCACGGTGATGTAAAAATCCTGGTAAGTATTTTCCTACAAATGCATAAATTAAAAATGCACCAGCAATAATCATAATTGGAAGTCCAACAATTCTACGACAACTTTCAAATAAAACTAAAATTCCAACAATTGCTACAATAACATCTGTAATATTATTGTTTCCAGATCGTCTTACTAAACTTTGGAAATTAATTACAATGTAAAGCCAGCATGCTGCACCAATTAATCCTAAAACAATGTCGTACCAAGGAAGTGTATTTCTTGGCATTTTTTTTGTTGCAGGAAATAAAAGAAAAGCTAAAAATTGGACAAAAGCCAAATGGGAAGCTCTTAAAACTTGTGCTGTAATAGAACCTGTAAGTGTTGCGTATAATTGAAAAATTACAAATGCAATTGAAACAATCACTGTAATAGATTGACGCCAACATTTATGTTCCCTGTAAGCTTGTTCCCGATCTAAATCTTTCATTAAATTTTTCATTTCTTCTTCGTTTGTAGTTGGAAGAATGTTTTCTATCACATCTGTGAATTCATGTGATGGTTTTTTGTCCATTTGGATCTCCTTTTAGTTTTTTTATTAAAAAATCTGCAACGCAGATGTTTTTTATTTCAAAAATAATGCTTGTTTGTGGCTCAAAAAGTTTGGAAAGTTCAAAATCAATTTTTTCGTTTTTGTAATTCAAAGAAAAATGATGATTTGCAACAATGCCAACTGCCATTGTAAGTTTGTTTAGGATGCGATTTAAATTTTCAATTTGGTAACCATTTTCGGTTATTGAAAATTTTGCTCCCTCAGTTTCCGAAGGTTCAGGAATTCCAGCTCCGTAAGATACAAAAATAGTCTTATCTAATTTTAATTTATTTTTTTGAATTGGTAAATAAACATCATGGACTCTTCCTTTATTTACCGAATGTGTGTAAGAAATTGTAAAGTCTTCCAAAGATTTTAAATCAAAATAATAACTTTGAGAAGGGGATTTTCTACTATAAACTGATAATACTTTTTTTAGAGGTAAAAAGAAAAATAAAATAAGTAAAATCGGGATAATTAATAAGATTTTTTTCATTCATAAAACATAAAAAAAACAGACTATCCAATATGAAATTATAATAGGAATAGTCTGTTTTTTTTTGAGAAATTATTTCATTAAACCAATTTCTTTGTAATATTTAATTGCACCAGGATGGAATGGAACTGATACACCAGTAACAGCTGCTGCAGCAGAAACTTCTTTACCTTTTGCATGAGCATCGCCCAATGTATTTAAGTTTTCGAATAATGCTTTTGTCATTTCGTAAACAATGTTTTCATCAAGAGAGGAATTAACTGCTAAAGTTGCTTTAATTGCCAATGCTTGTGTGTCATTGTCTGTTCCTTTGTATGTTCCACCAGGAATTGTTGTTTTTGTATAATAACCATATTTTGAACAGATTTTTTCAGCAGCGTCATCATCAACAGGAATAAGAATAAGACCTGATGTAAATGCTAATTCTTGTAATGCCGAGTTTGGTACACCAGCAGTAACAAAACATGCATCCAAAGTTCCGTTTTGGATTCCTTCTGCAGATTCTTTAAATGAAAGATTGTTCTTTTTGATATCATCAAATGTGATTCCATAACCTTCAAGAATTTGTTTTGCATTAAATTCTACACCAGAACCAGCGTCTCCAATAGAAACACGTTTTCCTCTTAAATCTGCAATTGATTTAATTCCGCTGTCTTTTGAAGCAGCAATTTGAACTACTTCTGGATATAAAGTTCCAATTGTTGCAATGTTTGCAAGTTTTTCACCTTCAAACATATCTGAACCATTGTATGCGTAGTCCATTACGTCATTTTGAACGATTGCATATTCAGCTTCACCTTTGTTAATTAAGCGAAGGTTTTCTGCAGAAGCACCTGTTGCTTGGGCTGTAACGTTCATATTTTCAATTTTTGTATTCCAAATGTTAGCAATTGCTCCACCGAAAGGATAATATGTACCACTAGTTCCACCAGTTGCTAAGATATAATCCTTTTGAGCAGCTGTTTTTGAACAACCACAAATTACTAAAGATAAACCAAAAATTGCTAATAAAACCGATTTTGTTTTTTTCATTTGAATCTCCTTCTTTATAAATTTTTCAATATTTTACTATATAAATGATTTGAATTCAATTGATGACTTTTTGCATTTATTACCAATGTCCGCTGGCTCCACCGCCACCAAAACTTCCGCCACCACCAGAGAAGCCTCTAAAAGAAGAACCTCCGCCAAATGATGAACTGTTGAAATTTGTTGGTTTTATATTGTGGTGAATATGGTTACTTCCAGATGATCCCAAAACTTTTGAAAGGAAAATCCATTTGAAAATGCCGCCCTTTGACATGATGATTGCCAAAACAAAGAGTAACCAAACAATCATAAATACAACACCAACTACAGCACCACCACTTGTATCTGTTCCATTTAAAACAGCATCCGAAACTAATTCTACATTGTTAGAAGCAATTCCACCCATGTTTTGAATGCCTTTTAAAATTCCTTCTGAATAACGACCTTCGCGGAATTCTGGAATAATTACGTTTCTAATAATTAAACCACATTTTGCGTCTGTTAAACTTTCTTCAAGACCGTATCCAACTTCAATTCTAACTGTTCGTTCTGCATAAGCAACAACAAGCAATGCACCGTTGTCTTTGTCTTTTTCGCCAAGTTTCCATTTTTCTGCTGTTTTAATAGAAAAAGAGGCAATATCTTCGCCTTCCAAAGATTGAACTGTTAAAACTGCCATTTGAATTCCTGTGGAATTTTCCAAGGCAGCCAAATATTCTGTAATTTTTGCTTCTGTATTTTTGCTAATAATTCCAGCGTAGTCGTTTACGCGACCTTCTAATTTTGGAACAGCCAAAGCAAAAACATTAAAACTTAAAACAAAAAATAAAGTTGCAATGATTGATTTTCTTTTGTTTAGTACCATTCTTCGTCCTCCAAAATTACAAGTCCGTCTGGATATTCGTTTGGATTTTCTTCACTTGGTGGAAAATTTTCTATAAGAAGTTCACCACATTTTGAAATTGAATTAATAAATCCTTCTTTTGCTTTTTTGTTTTTTAAGCTTTCTGCCAATTCGTCTGCAATTAAGTTCCACAAATCTTGTGAAATTTTTGAAGCAATTCCTTGGTCGGCAATAATTCTAACTTGTTTTTCCATGTAAGAAACAAAAATCAAAATGCCAGAGTTTTCTTTTGTTTTGTAGATTCCGCTTTCTGTAAAATATCTGAATGCACGATGTGTTACACAATTTCTTCTAACTTTGCCAGGAATAACCAAGCGGTCAATAAATGGAATGTTGCAAAGATAAAAAATCAAAACAACAGAAGCTAAGAATGTTACAATAAAAAATGCTGGCATAATCCAAGAAGGTTGATTTTGCCAATAAAGTTTTTCATATAACTTGCTAATTGCATTTGCGAATGGTAAAAGAAAAATAATAAGGATTGAAGCAATTCCGTTTGCTGCTAACAATTCCCAAAATGAATAGTGAGCACTTTCTGGGGCAACGGCAACTGCAATTTCTCCAGAAGTTTTTAATTCAATTTCTGCAATCTTATTTTTAATTTCTTCAAAATCTTTTTCAGAAAGATTTAATTCTTTAATCAATTTTTTTTGTTTCATTAATTGCTTCCTATTTTGTGAAAAATTATAAATTAAAATTCTACTTTTGGAGCAGACTGAGCATCTGAACTAGCTGTAAAACTTTGTTTTTTATCAAATCCGCTCATGTTTGCAATAATGTTTCCAGGGAATTTTCTGATTTTGATGTTATATTCTTTTACAGCGTCGTTAAATCTTTTGCGAGCAACTGCAATTCTGTTTTCTGTTCCTTCAAGTTGATCTTGTAAAGCCAAGAAGTTTTGGTCTGCTTTTAAGTCTGGATATTGTTCTGTAACCATTAAAAGGCGTTGCAAACTTGCTCCCAAGTTGTCTTGAATTTGTTGATATTTTGCAAAAGCTTCTGGATTATTCAAAACATCTTCGCTAATGTTGATTTGTCCTCCGGCACTTGCACGAGCTTCTGAAACTTGTTTAAGAACTTCGCTTTCGTGACTTGCATAACCTTTTACAGTTGAAACAAGATTAGGAATTAAATCATAACGACGTTGATATTGGTTTTGAACTTCTGCCCATTCTGCAGAAACAGTTTCGTCTAAAGTTACAAATGAATTGTATGTATTTTTATATGCAGAAAAAATTGCAAAAATACAAACTACAACAACAATTACAGCAATAAGCCATTTTGGAAATTTTTTCATATCCATTCTCCTAAGGTAAAAAATATTACGTTTAAATTTAATTATAAATGGATAAATGGTCAATATATAAGATGATTTGATGTAGATTGTTTGAAAAGAAAAGGGTTTTAGGGAATAAAATAAGAAACCCGTTAAAAAGCAATGCGTTCAGCGTTGCTTTAGGGTTTTCTTTGTTTTCCCTAGGAGAAAGGGTAGCGACCAACAAAGTGGGCGCGTAGGGGAAGACTTTCCCCTCCTTTATTATTTGAAACGACAATATTTGGCGGTGATTATGAGGTATACTTTATAAAAGAATGAAGTATATTATAGTAGGAGGAAAAAAATGTACGGAGCAATTTTAGGAGATATTATTGGGCAGCCTTATGAATTTGGGCCAAATAACATTAAAACAAAGGAATTTTCACTTTTTACAAAAAAGCCTCGATTCACAGATGATTCAGTGATGACAGTTGCAATTTGTGATGGCATTTTAACTGCGGGTTTTGACGCAGATGAAAAAACAATGAAAAAATCAATGATTGAAGCTATGCACAAATGGGGGAATCTTTATCCAAATGCGGGATATGGTGGAACTTTTATTCGTTGGTTAGCTATGAAATCTTATGAGCCTTACAACAGTTGGGGAAATGGAAGTGCAATGAGAGTTTCTTCTGTGGGATGGTTTTTTGATTCATTGGAGAAAACAAGGGAAGTTGCAAGATGGTCGGCGGAAGTGACTCATAATCATCCAGAGGGAGTGAAGGGAGCTGAAGCTGTGGCAAGTGTAATTTGGATGGCTCGAAAGGGAATTCCGAAAAAAGAAATTAAAACTTATGTGGAAAAAGAGTTTGGTTATGATTTGAGCAAAAGTTGTGATGAAATTCGGCCAGAGTATTATTTTGATGTAAGTTGCCAGGGAACTGTGCCTCAAGCAATCACTGCATTTTTAGAAGGTAATGATTTTGAAGATGTGATTCGTACAGCGGTTAGTCTTGGTGGGGATTGTGACACGTTGACTTGTATTGCAGGTGGAATGGCAGAAGCTTTTTATGGAGTGCCAGATTTTTTGAAGGAAAAATGTTTGAAATTTACTACAAGGGAAATTCATGAGGTGATGGAAAGGTTTGAGAAGGGGAAAGGGTAGATTGTTGAATAAATGAAACAATAGTGTTTTACAAGGAGATAGAATTCGGTAAAGAGTTCTATCTTTTTTTTATACAAACGACATTTCTTGTCGTGTCTCCTGTGGTAAATTAAAAACATAATTAGGAGAAATGGATACCACATTTCCTGAAAATTTCGTCAATGTGGTATCCTAAAAGTTTGCGTTGCAAACTTTTATTTAGACTGCTGTTTCTCACTTTGTTACGAAACAGCGAAAAAAGTTTATTCGAAAGTTGAAACTTTCTCACAAACTTTTTCTAGAGGTAAACTATGAACATCCCAACAGAAAAAACAGAACGCCAAAAATTGGCACAAAATCTTTTGAAAAACGCAGGACTTTTTTGTGATGAAGTGCCAGAATTGCTTGAAAATTGGATTTTGTACACTTCACCTTATAACAGTAATGAACTTTATTTTTTGCCAATGCTAGAAAAACTTAAAGAAAATCTAGATTTTGTGGCAAATCAAAAGGTGGAGTTTTTTGTGAATATTTCAGAGTATTTACCTGTAATCACAGAATATTCGCTTCCAATTTGGTGGGTAGGATTTTGGGAATATTCAGTTTGCCAAAAATGGATTTCTGGAATTGCCGTGACAAATGAAAATATCATCATTTTTAGTGAAGAATCTTCTTGTCCAATTTATATTCGAGAAACTGGGTCTCCTTGTGGTGCGGGTGGAGCTTATGACCCAATCCCAAACAAAGGTAACATAACAGTTTTTAAAAGAAAAGATTTTTCAAAAATCAAAACTCAAGGAATGACGGTTGCAAAAACAGACAAAACAATCAGTGATTTTATGTTTAAGATGATAGCCAAAAATAATTCCTCTTCTGGAAATATATTTGAAAGCTTAAAATTTAATATCAAACAAAGATTGATTTTGATGCGTTATGGATTGGGAGTTAGAAAATCCTTTTACCGAAAGCCCATAAATTATAAAAATCAAGAAGAATTGAATCGGGCTTTTCAAAATTATATAAATAAAAATGGAATACCGCTTACAGAAGAAGAAAAGAAAACAGGAATATTGATTGAAATGCGTCCTCCAAGAGAGTTTGATAAAACCTTTTGGGTTTCAAGTTTGCCAACTTTTCAAAAAGTGCTAAGGGAAGATATGGATGGCGATTTGTTAAAGATTGAGAATCTTGGTGTTGTGGAAAGGGATGAGTGGGAGAAAGTTTAATGTATTTAACAAAATATGATGATTTTTGTTAAATGGACTTAACAGTTTTGATAAATCAACTTTTTAGAGAAACTCGAGGACTTGGAGTTTTGCAAAAGCCTGATAAAATTTTTTTAGAAAATACAAACTTAATGTATGCTCTGGTAGCAGACAAAATTGAAATTGGAAATGTTCGTGAAACTTTTGTCTAGAATCAATTAAAGAAAAATAACAATGTTTTGTTTTCAGCTCAAAGCGATTTTTTTGTAAATGATAAATATACTTTTGAAGTTGGCGGAAAAAATAAAAAACGCAACCAAATAAAAGATATAGAAAATTCCTTTATTATTGCA
>JAGARY010000249.1 GCA_017622055.1 Treponema sp.
AGAATATTTAAAAGCAAAAGAAAATCTTGATAATACAAAAAAAGAGGAGGATTATGATAAGGCTTGGAAAAAATGGGAAAAAAAACAAGAAGAGCAGGAAATCCATTTTAAAAGGTTTGATTATGATTCGGTATTTATAAAAGAAAAGAAACCTAAAAGAGATGAGAATAAAACTGGAAAAGCTGATGGAAAAAATAAAAAACGAAGTGAAGAATCAATTGTTTCTGATAATATAAAATCTATTATTAGTGATTCTATAAAAGAAAGTTATAATTTAGTTATTGCCCCGAAAACTTCTGAAGAAGTGATTTTGGAAGAAAAAAAACGAATGTATGAAGAAGGCGGAATTTCAAGTTTTCCTTTAAAGTTAGATTATTTAGAAAATCAGGAAGAACTTATAAAAGATATGAAGAAGTGTAATCGAGAAGATATGCCAATAGACTTTTCAATTTTTTTAGAAGTAGTTCTTTCGTTGATTATGGGGTTTGAGGTGATTAAATTAGTTGAGGCAATTATTGATTTTTTGATTTGGGGATGATGTGCGAGATGAAAAATTTATTTTCAGATGAAAAAAACTATTATATTCGTATAGATAAAAGATTTTCTGGCGAGGTTCCAAATACTTTTTATCCAAAGATGGAATTTGTATATAATGAAATAACTGGCTTGTGGAATCCTGAATTTGAGATTTTTGATTCTGTTTATAGAGCGTCAAAATATTTGAAAGAAGAAAATTTATATGATGAAAATAAAACTGATGTTACAGAGATTTCTGGAAAAGATTTGAAAGATTTTATTGAAAAGTTAAATAATTTCTATGGGGTTCATTTTAGAATAAAATATCATTTTTCCAAAGAAAGTATTCTTTGGTCATTGGAGTTTGTAAAAGTTTTACCGGAAATATACAAAATACGAAGGCAGGATACTTTTATAAAAAACGGGGGCTTTGCATTAATTCAAGGAATTATAATGGTTGGAATATTTATTGCTATTAAAATATTAAATTCATTTGTATAATTTTATTAGAGGTGATAAAAATATGAACGACACAATTAAAACTATTTTGGCAAGACGTTCTTGTAGAGCGTTTACTGACCAGGCTGTTAGCGAAGATGATGTAAAAGTGATTTTGGATTGTGCTTTGGCAAGTGCTAGCGGAATGGGACGACAAACTTGGCAATTTACAGCTGTTATGAACAGAGAAAAAATCCAGAAGTTGTGTGGTGCTGTTGGAAAAGCCTTGGGGCGTGATGGGTACAATATGTATAATCCTGATGTTTTGATTATTACTTCTAACGAAAAGGATTCGAAATTCCGTGAAGTTGATAACGCTTGTGCCATGGAAAATATTTATTTGGCTTGTGAATCGCTTGGTTTGGGATGCGTTTGGATTAATCAACTTTTGGATTGTTTTGATGATGGGGAAGTTCGGGGGATTTTGGATGAATTTGGTGTTCCTGGGAATCATGGTGTTTATGGTTGTGCTGCCATTGGGTACAGAGCACAAGAGCCAGCTGCAAAAGAGATAAAAGGGAAAGGGGTAATTATTAGATAATTATGAATTAAGAATGAAGAATTAAGAAAATTCTGAAATCAGAAGCCCCCCCCCCAAGACAAAAGGAGTACAACTATGGATTACGAAATTACAACAGAAGAATATATGAAGCTTCGGGAACTTGTGGGTTGGAAGTTGTTTCCACTTGAGCAGGCAGAAGAGGCTTTGAAGCATACGGCTTATTTGTGTTGTTTGAAAAAGGACGGCAAAACTATTGGGATAGTTAGGGTGCTTTGGGACTACGGATATGTTGTTTATATTGCGGATGTGATTGTTCGACCGGAATTTCAGGGGCAGGGGCTTGGTCGCCTTTTAATGAATAATGCTATGGAGTTTATTAAAAGTCAGCTGAAACCTGGTTATAAGGTTATGGTCAGTTTGATGGCGGCAAAGGGAAAGGAAGAATTTTACAAAAAGTTTGATTTTGTTGAACGCCCAAGCGAAAAATATGGCTGTGGAATGTGCCAGTGGATGGAAGGGTAGATGTGCTGATTTTATTTAACTTGACAACTTGACAAGTTGAAGTTATATTTTATTTATGATACAAACTACTGTTGGAGATTTTAAAGCTCGGTTTTCGGATTTGTTAGATTCTGTTATGCAGGGTGATGAAGTTGAAATTTTGTATGGTAGGGCAAAAAAGCCTGTTGCAAAAGTTTCTAAAATTCAGGAAAAGCAAAAAAGAGTGATTGGAACCCTTGATGGAATTGCTTCATTTTATGAAGCGGATGGCGGAAAAATCACTATGGAAGAATTTTTGGGAATGGATGAGGTTGAAAAATGAAATATCTTTTGGACACTCATACTTTTATTTGGTCGGTAATGGATTCTTCTAAACTTTCTGAATCTGTAAAAGAAATAATTCAAAATCCTGATAACGAAATTTTTGTAAGTGGAATTAGTTTTTGGGAAATTGCCATAAAGACTCAAATTGGAAAAATGAAGTTTGAAAATTTTAATATTCTTCATCTGCCAAATATTGCAACTCAGTATGATTTTTCGGTTTTTACTCCTTCGGCTTATGATTATGTGACATATAGTGAACTTCCAACTGTGGAAAATCATAAAGATCCTTTTGACAGAATGTTGATTCATTCGGCAATAAAAAATAATTTGATTTTGCTTTCAAAAGATTCTTGTTTTACAAATTATGAAAAATTTGGATTGCAGTTGTTTTGGTAGGGAAGTTGTGAATATTGAAAATCTTATACTTGTAAATTATTGTCATCCGGATTGTGTGCCTCTAAAAAATATTATGCGATTGGCAAAAGAAGATGCGTTTGCAATGGCAAAAAAGATGGCGGCGGCGCATCCAGAAACTACGGCGTTTTATCGTTTTGCTGATTTTGAAAATTATTATGATTTGCGGTTGCGTCAAGATGAATATTTGTATTCGCGTTTTGTGGAGTTGGGTGGTGAGCCGGAAGAAAATCACCCGCTTTCCTTTGTGATTGAAGGAAGCGACTATTTACAAGAATGGTTTGGAAACGGTATTCAGACAAAACTTTGTTTGCGAGATGTAAACGCTAGGCATATAAGTTTTACACTTGGGGATAGTGGTGCGATGTTTGAAAAAAATGGATTTGTGGAGTTACTTACGCTTGAAGAGTTGAAAAATCGGCTTGGTGAGTTTGATGGAAATTTTGATGATTTTTTGAAAGACGTTGGCTGTCATTATGTTGAAGTTCAATTATGGAGTGATAAATATTGTAAATATGTTGATTAAAAACTATTTTGAATTATCTGATGAGCACAAGCAGAATATTCTTTTTCAATTGGAAGTGGGAAAGGAACTTTGGGGTGCAATTCCTTTTTTGCTGGAACTTTTGAAGAATGAAACTTTTCATAAGCATTTGGGTAAAGGGGAGCTTTTGCTTTTGCTGGATGAAGACTGCATTGCGGAAAGTTTTCCTGTTTTGAAGGCTTTTGTGACTTTGTGTGATAAGGATGAGATTGTTGCACCAGAACTTTTTCCGTGGGTGGGATTTGTGTTTACATTTCCAAAATATAGGGGAAACAGACTTTCGGAGAAATTGATTGATTACGCAGCTGAATTGGCAAAAAATCTTTATTCTGAATCGGAAAATCTTTATGTTTCTACAGATCATGTTGGTTTGTATGAAAAATATGGATTTTCATTTTTAGAAGAAGCAGATACAGTTTGGGGCGAAAAAAGCAGGATTCTTTTTAGACCGTTGCGATAGGGACGAGATTTTTTTTATTCTTCCCACCAGTTTTCTAGCATCAAATTTGAAACTGAGGCGATTTGAGCAAACTCTTTGGTGTTGCGGGTGACTAAAATCATGTTGTTGGCAATGGCGATTGAAGCGATTTGTAAGTCAAATTCTGGGGGAAGTTTTCCTATTGATTCTAGTTTTGGATATAAATCTGAATAAATTGTTGCTGCGTGTTGGTCAAAAGGGATTATTTCAAATTGTTCGTAGATGATTTCGTTGTAGAATGTGGAAAGAGCTTCTTTCTTTTTTCCTTCGGGCATACCCTTTAGAGCTGTTAATGATTCGGCCCAAGTGATTGCGGAAATATCTGAAAAATTTTTGTTTTTCATAAATTTTAAAACAACATTTTGATGTGGAGAAGGTTTTCTTATTTCTGAAATGACAGTTGTATCAAGTAAATAAAACTTTTTCATAATTTCTATGAGTCAAAATCCTGAAAATTTCGTAAGGCTGTTGTTTTTCGGGGCGTTTCAAAATATTCTTTTTCTTCTTCGTCTGATAAAAAACAATCAGAATATTTTTCTTTCCAATGTTTTAGAATCAATTCAAATTTGTCGATTTGGGGTTCTTCTTTTTTTTCATCTTTGTTTACAAGATATGCTACGGGTTTTCCGTGTCTTGTAATTTCAAAAGATTTACCTTGCTCG
>JAGARY010000250.1 GCA_017622055.1 Treponema sp.
AAAAGATGGTGAATTTCGATTAGGTCGTGTTTGCGACTTAAAATCGGAAGTTGTAATTTGTGGTGTAATTACGCATGTAATTCATACAGTAAAAAATTCTATGTAATTATGATTTTTCACATTGATGCTAACAGTTTTTATGCCTCTTGCGAACAAATCTACAGACCAGATTTACGAAACAAACCTGTAATTGTTCTTTCTAACAATGATGGCATTTTAATTGCTGTAAATAAAGAAGCAAAACAACTTGGTTTAAAAAGGGGAGAACCATTTTATAAAGTTAATATATTTTGTGAAAAAAATGATGTTGCTGTATTTTCCAGTAATTACACTCTTTACGCTGATATTTCCAGACGACTCAATCAAATCTACATGGAATATGCACCCTCTGTAGAAGAATATTCAATTGACGAATCATTTCTTTTTTTTAATGATTTTAATTTTTCTGATTCAGATTACATTTCAATTGGTTTTCAATTAAAAGAGCGAATCTTAAAAGAAATTGGTGTTGCTGTTTGCGTTGGAATTGCCCCAACAAAAACTCTGGCAAAATTGTACAACAAACTTGCAAAAGATCATAACGGCGTGTTTATGTATAATCAAACAGAAATTGATTCAATTTTAAAAACTCTTGATTGCAACTTTATTTGGGGAATTGGTTCACAAAATACAAAAAAACTAAATCGTATTGGAATAAAAACTGCATTACAGTTAAAAAATATGCTACCAAATATAGCAAAAAAACTTTTAACAATTCAAGGTTATGCTACAGTTCAAGAACTAAATGGATTTCCTTGCATAAATCAAATTGTTAGAACAAAACACGATTCAATTACATCAAGTAAACAGTTTTCTAAAAAAGTTTTTGATTTTCAAATATTACAAGCTGCTGCAGTTCAATACACCCAAACGGCTGTGGAAAAACTTCGCTTACAAAAGTCAGATGCAGGAGCAATTACTGTTTACGTTTCCACCTGCAATTACTATTCTGATGACGAATCTTCAAAATATACAAATTGTGCTTACGTTGAATTTTCTTATCAAACTTCTTATACCCCTGATATTGTAAAATACGCAATGATTGCATTAAAAAAAATATTTAGGCAAGGTTTTGGTTATAGATCTGTAATGATAATTTTAAGCAAATTAACTTCTACAGGACTTCAAAATGAATTATGGCAAGATGGCTTAGATGCAGAAAAAAAACGAAAGTTTATGAATCATATTGATGATTTATCAAAAGAATATGGCAGAAACGTTGTATCGGTTGCAAGAAGCATTCAAAAAGGTGAGTGGGGAATGTCTAGAACAAGACTTTCCAAATGTTATACAACCAGAATAAGTGATATTCCAGTTGTAAAATAAAGGATGCCTAATAAGTGAACAATTAAAGAAATCGTACTTTCTAGACATCCTTTATTTTTATAAACTAAATTCCAGTTCCTTTTTTGTCGTTTATGTCTAATACATAATCAACAAATTCAGAAAGTTTTTTAGTTTCTTGTTGTTTTCCGCTAGAGAATCTGTAGCGAACGCAAACAGAATCTTCAGCTTTTTCTTTTTCTCCAACAACAAGGATATATGGAGTTCTGTGTTCCATACTAATGCCTTTAATTTTTGCTTTCATGTTGTCATCGTTTAAGTAAGCATTAGCACGAATTCCTGCAGCTTTTAATGTATCGCAAACTTTTTCTGCATAATCATTAAAATCTGGACTAACAGGAACAACTGCAGCTTGTTCAAATGCAAGCCAAGCAGGAAGGGCTCCAGCAAAGTTTTCAATCAAAATACCCAAGAATCTTTCCAAAGAACCTAAAGTTGCTCTGTGAAGCATTACTGGGTGATGTTTTTGATTATCTGCACCAATATATTGTGCGTTCAATCTTTCTGCACTTGGAAGTTGGTAGTCAACTTGAATTGTACCACATTGCCAACGACGACCTAAACAGTCAACAAGCTGGAATTCAAGTTTTGGACCATAGAAAGCACCTTCACCAGGCTGAATTTCATATTCCAAACCAGCCGCTTTACAAGCTTCAGCCAAAGCATTTTCAGCTCTGTCCCAATCTTCGTCAGTTCCAACTCTAAGTTCAGGACGTGTACTAAACATAACTTTAATATCTTTGTCAAAACCAAAGTCTTTGTAAATATCCTTTAAGAACGCACAGAATCTTGCAACTTCATCACAAATCTGTTCTTCTGTACAAATAATATGACCATCATCCTGAACAAATCCACGAACACGCATAATTCCATGCAAAGTTCCAGAAGGTTCATTACGAGCACAACTACCAAATTCAGCAAAACGATAAGGCAAATCTTTGTAAGAACGTTGTTTTGTATTAAAAATTTCCAAGTGACCTGGACAGT
>JAGARY010000023.1 GCA_017622055.1 Treponema sp.
CAAAATCTTGTGGACGTAATGAAAGAAGCATTAAAAAACAAAATTGAATTGTTGGGAAGGTAGAAAACAATCATAAAAACTTAGAAGAAATTCCCTGGTGAAAACTTTTACTAAATTTTACAAAGTTTTCACTACTACTGAAAACTTTATTGATTTTTGAGAAAGTTTTCAGTAGAATTGTATTATGATAACTCGAGAAAAATACATTGCAAAAATTAGACCATTTTATGAAAGCGATTTAATTAAAATTATCACAGGAATTCGTCGCTGCGGAAAATCGGTTGTCTTGGAGCAAGTAAAATCAGAATTAGAGTCTCAAGGCAAAAAAATCATTTATCTTAATTTTGAAAAAAGAGCTGTTTATGACAATCTTTACAATGACAAAACTCTTTTAGATTATATCCAGCAAAAAATTAACGAATCACCAAATGAAAAATGGTATGTTTTTCTAGATGAAATCCAAACTGTAGAAAATTGGAATCTTGCTTGTAAATCTTTGCGACTTGAAAATATTTCTTTATTCATTACTGGTTCAAACTCAAAATTATTATCAAGAGAATTTACAAAAGAACTTAGTGGACGTTATGTTTCTTTTTTAATAAAACCCTTTGTTTATAAAGAAATTGCGGAATATGCAAAAGAACTAAATAAAAAAATCACGATTAACAATTATTTGATTTACGGAGGATTTCCAAAACGAATTGAGTTTAATGACGAAGAAGCCATGATTCAATATCTTAATGATTTAGACCAAACAATTGTTATTAATGATATTATTAATCGATACAAAATCCGAAAAGATAATATTTTCAAGAAAGTAGCAAATTTTGTTCTGATTTCTAATTCTAGAATTTTTAGTGGAAATTCAATTTTTAATTACTTAAAATCACAAAAAATTGAATGTTCCATAAATACTGTAATGAAATTTCTTGACTATTTAGAAGAAGCTTATGTTATTAGAAAGATTCCACAATATTCTACAAAGGCAAAAAAGCAACTTGATTTTTACACAAAATTGTATAATGAAGATGTGGCTTTTAACTCAATTCGTCAAATAAATAACAGATTTGATATAACTCACAATCTTGAAAATGTCGTATATAATGAATTAATTTACATGGGTTATTCCTTAACAGTGTTTAACATTAACGGTAAAGAAATTGATTTTCTTGCCGCAAAAAACGGAAAAGAATATTTTGTTCAAGTTGCTTATAGCATTGCAGAAAATTCAACTTATGAAAGAGAGTTTGCTCCGTTTAATATGACCGACAATTCGCGTAAAAAAATCATTATTACAAACGATGAAATTGATTATTCAACAAGCACAGTTCAACACATTAAATTAGAAGACTTTTTGTTTATGGAAGATTTGGAATCATGATTTCGTGTTAAAACACAAATAGTAATCTTTTGAAAAGTCGAATCTAAAAAATTTTTCTTCTCCTCACCTCTTTTATTATATTCATTTGTGTATGAGCGAAATTCTTATTGATGACATTATGGATATTTCTTTGCAAGCTGGCGTTTTGATTTTGGAAAACGGTGGAGAAACTTACCGCGCGGAAGAAACTTGTGTGCAGATTGCTAGGGCTATGGGTGCGGGGGATGCATCGGCTTTTGTAACGCCTACTGTGGTAATTGTTACTGTGACCGACCAAAATAAAAAAAGTCACACCGCAATGCAGCGAATTACAAACAGATCAGTAAATCTGGAAAAAATTTCTAAAATTAATAGTTTGGCTCAAGAATTAACCCTAAAAGGAAAAGAAGTGAACCCAGAGGAAGCAGAAAAAACCTTGGCAAAAATTAGAGAAGCTCCAGGCCACGGAAAAGCAAAACTATTATTGATGGCAGGATTTAGTGCCTTCTTTTTTTCGTTTATGTTTGGGGGAAACTTAATAGAAGGAATTACCGCTTTTTTTATTGGAATTATTTTGCGACTTGAATTGATTTTTTTGGAAAAACTAAATTTAAACAGTTTTATTTTTTCGGTAATAAATGGCGGGGTCATTTCCATTTTGTGCGAGTTGGTTATTGTAGTTGGATTAGTGCCAGCTTCAATTACAGTTATGACAGCAGTTTTGATGCAAGTTGTTCCTGGAATAGCAATTGTAAATGCAATTCGTGATTTTATTGCAGGCGATTTGATTGCAGGAACTGCCCGACTAGTAGATGCCTTTATGGTTGCAGCAGGATTATCTATCGGTTCAGTTTGTGGAGTTTTATTGTTTTCTCATGTCTTGGGGTAATTTGATTTTGGCAGGATTTTGTGGAGCTGGAGCAGCAGCGGCACTTTCTTATTGTTCAAACATTAGTAAAAAAGATATTTTTTGGGGTGCAGTTGTGGGCGGTTTGGGATGGTTTGTGTATTCGGTATTAATTCCAAACGGAGGAAAAGCCGGAACAGAATCTTATTTTTGGGGTTCAATTGCTGTGGCACTTTTGTCGGAAGTTTTGGCATTTCTTAAAAAAAATCCTGCCACAGTTTACTTAATTCCGGGGTTGCTTCCACTTGTTCCCGGAAGTGGAATGTTTCAAACAATGCGTGCCGCCATCACTGGAAATTTAGACAACGCATTACATTTAGCCCTTACCACATTAACCACAGCAGGTGCCACCGCTTTTGCAGTGGCTATAATTGCTTCAATTGCACGACTTTTGGCAATGTTTGCAAAAAAAAGAAAAAAGTAAAATTCTTTTACACTTCAAAATCTAAACAAGCACGACTTGCGGTGAAAGGGCGTACTTTTTCGTCGGCAACTTTTACATGTTCTGGATGTTTTGAATATGCTTTTAATGCGTCAAAAGATTCAAATGTGCTGTCTAACATTAAATCGGCAGTGGAACTTTCTAAGCGGCCGTCGGCAACAACTTTAATTTCTAAAAGCCCCGGAATTTTTCCTTTTAAGCCTTCAAGTCCAGATTTTATTCCGCCTTTTACAACAATTTTTTCTTCTTCTGACATTTCTTTTAATGTCCACAAAATTATATGTTTTACCATAAATTACCTCAAAATTATTTTCTAAATTATACCATAAAAATAACATTTTATTCAGTAAACCTCTTTTACTTGTAAAAGAAAAATTTCACTTATATACTTTACATAATTGAAATAAAACTTGGAGGAAATTTATGAAAAGATTTAAAATTTTTCTTTTTGGCCTTATGAGTGCATTTTTTTTTACTTACAAATTTTTCAAGTTGTAAACATGAGCCAGTCATTCCTGAAAAAAATGGAGCCGAAACTAATGGAACTTTACCTAACGAAACAATAAAGAATCCAGAACCTTACGCAACAAGAGCCGCAAACCTTGATTTTATCTTTAATAATCAAACTTTGGGAACTACAACAATCACTATTAAACGTAGTGAATGGAATAAACTTTGTGAAAACTACCGATTCTTCTACAAAAATGAAAACTACGTTCATGCAGAAAAATATGAATATACAAAAGATGGTACTACTTGGGAAATTCCAAATGTAGCGTTCCGTCAGCGAGGAAATACAAGTCGCTTCTGCCCACAAGGTGTAGATAATGGACGTTTGCAAGGTCAAATGAATGCAGATTGGAGTGCAGATTATTACACTTATGCAGAACAACCAAATGATGATTACCGCCAAGTTCACTTTAAGGTAGATTTTGAAGAATTCTTAGAAGGTGATGAAGAATTAAAAATGGCAGGCTGTATGAAAGGCGTTGCTTTAAAACGAATGGATCACAGTTGGGGGCGCGAAATTTTCTGTTATGATTTATTCCATAAATATGGCATTTGGACAGCTCCACGTGCAAGTCATACAAGAGTAATTTTAAAATTTATTGAAGATGAAACTGATAATTCGATTACTACAGTTGATTACGGCGTTTACGAAATGTTTGAAGAAGTAAACAAACAATCTCTTAAAGCTCGTGCAGAAGGCGAAGGTGAAGAAGCTTCAAATTTATGGGCAAACAACAAAGGAAATCTTTGGAAATGTTCAAATGATTTAACAACAAATAGAATGCACGAAACAGGTGTTGAAGATATAGTTATCAATTTTGATGAAAATGGCAATCGTGTTGATTGGAAATGGGAAGGTTATTCTTTAGACTTAAAAACAAATAAAGATGAATTAGCTTCAGCAGAAGCTGAATTACATGGCTTTATCACGGACCTAAATAATTTACCAACTGATGATAGTGATGAAAGTATTACAACAATAAAAGCATTTTATGAAAAATGGTTTGATATGGATTTCTTCCTAAAAACTTATGCAATCAACATTTTGTTAGGCATGGATGATGATTACTGGGGTAATGGAAATAACTACTACTTATATTTTGATACAGGTAAAAAAGGACTGGTAAACTTTACTTTATTCCATTTGATTACGACAACACATTAGGTTGTTCAATTCATGAAGGTGGGTTCTTGCAAAATCCTCTTGAATGGGGACGTGGAGAAAATCGTCCACTTATGGATAGAATGCTTCTTGTTCCAGAATTTAAACAAAAATTTATTGAACTTTTATATGAAGTTTCTGCAGAAGATTCATACTGGAATTTTGAACGATGTAGCCAACAATTCTTAGCTTGGAAAGCAATGCTTGAACCTTACGCTGCAAGCCAAGATTTACATGATAAGATAAGCCAGAAATATTGGGGCGATTATACATGGCAACCATCAGGATATTCTCTTACTAGTTATTCAAATAATATTTATGATGCAACAAGATACGCAATTCGTGGAGAAGAAAATCCAAATATTATAAAAATTTCTGAAGTTGAATGTAGTGATGGTATAAAAGTTTCTGCTAGTTATCTTCCAGAAGGCACTCATGTAAGAAAAGTTTATCTAAACGAAAAAGTCATCTCAGATTCTGTTACACAAGCAACAGAATTTTATTATCCGTTTGTTACAGAAGGAAAATCGTATTCGGTTGTTGTAGAATATCTAAATAATTCTTGGCAAACAATAGAAAAAACGCAGCCTTTAAAGATAGTTGCAAAAGGAGGCTTAGGCGATATTATTCAAAATGATGTATCTTGGACAGTTGAAGATAATAAGCTTATTCTTTCTTCATTTCCAACTTTAGAAACTAGCAAAAAATCTGATATTTCTTATAAAGTGTACGTTGAATTTCAAACTTCAGATTGGTCAGATTATATCGGAGAAATGAGGTTTACATCTTCTGTTCTAGACTTAGCAGATGAAAATATTATCCCAAAAGAATATCGTAATTCAGGAATAATATTCAAATGTTTTGCAAGAATTGATAATCTTACTAATTCCGATGATTGGCGTCATATTTTCATAGAGTTTGATACTAGTAAACCAATAAAAATAACTCAGTAAAGAGATTTCTTTATAAGAGTTGTTTTATTAATCATTCATAAAAGAATTCTTTTTCTTCTGGGGGTTTTAGGGGGAGACCCCCTAGGAGAATGGGGTATGGCGAAGACAAAAACCGTAGTTTTTTGGCTGAGCCTAGGGGAAAGGCTTTTCCCCTCCTCTTTTTACCTTAATAGATTAATCTTGTCCGCGGCCGAATAATCGGAGCAAAATAAAGAAGATGTTGATAAAATCTAAGTACAATTCTAGGGCGCAGATGATGGCAACTTTTTGGAATGTTTCGGAGCCGTCGTTATAGGATGACACTTTTATGATTTTTTGAGTGTCGTAGGCGGTGAGGCCAATAAAAATTGCCAAGGTTACAAGAGAAATTATGAAGTCTAAAGTTGATGAGCGGAACAAAAAGTTTAGAAGTGTGGCAATTATTACGCCAAAAAGCCCCATCATCAAGTAGCGACCAACAGAATTAAGTTTGCGTTTTGTGAACATTCCGTAAATTGTCATTGCACCAAACATTGCGGCACTGGCCAAGAAAACGCGGAAAATTGACGCAGTTGTGTACATTACAAAAATTGAAGAAAAGGTCATGCCGTTTAATATGGAATAACCAATGAAGGCAATTGTTGCCGCAGTTTTTGAAATTTTGTGAATTGAAGCAGAAAGCCAAAATACCAAAACTAATTCTGCAATTGCCAAAAATAAAAATCCAAATCTGGAACCCCAAATTAAATTTATGAGTGTGTAGCTGTTTGCTGTGTAAAAAGCAGAAAATCCACTAATTACAAGAGCAATTGCCATCCAACCGTACACTTTTGAAATGAACTTTCTGTTTGCTTGTTCAACTTGTTCTTGTCTTGTTAATGTTTGTGTTGCCATTTTTTCCTCTGTTATTAAAGATTTTCATGGGATTTTTTTCCCACACTTTTAATCTAAGTTTTTTTGTGACAAAACTCAAGGAAAAAATTAGATAGTTTAAAACAAAATAACAAGTTCATTATAATGCGGTAAGCATAAAAAGTGGTAAAAATGTTATTCCGTCCTGAATTTTATATTCACCTTCGTGAAACACAAAGGCCTCACAAAGTTGGTCTGGAAATTTTTTCATAAACTTTTTTATAGAAGAAAGTGCATAGTTTTTACCACTTTTTATTTCTAACGGATAGATGTTATGCTTATTTGTAACAGATGTTTTTGCCACAAGAAAATCTATTTCCATTCGTGATTCAGAATCTTCCCGGCTGGAATTTGTATAAAAATATAACGAATGTCCATTTGCGGTAAGCATTTGAGCCACAATGTTTTCCATTATGTTTCCAAAATTTACAGCAAGTTTATCTAACATCAGTTTTTTGTAGATTTCTTCTGATACAATGCCATTTTCATCAAAAGTATGACTAATTAAAAGTCCTGTATCTGCCATAAAACATTTCATTGTGGTTCGTTCTTTATTCATTTTTAAACCTACAGATGGTTCGGTTGTGTTATAGCATGGAGTCATAATACCAGAATCTTTAAGCCAAAAAAATGCGTCCTCATATCCTCTAAATCTTGCCTCGCTTTCTAAATCTGCAAATTTAAACGCTTTGTCGTGTTTTTGAAGTTGTGAAGGAATTTCGTCGAATATTGCAGTTACTTTTTCTACATCTTTTGAAGCATATTTTTGAATATCATTTCTATACAAAGTCAGAATATCTCGTTTTATACGATCTGTTTTTTCAAAATCACGTGTTTCGGCAAAAATTGCCACTGCTTTTGGCATTCCTCCAACTATTATATACTGTCTGAAAAGTGTATTTATTTTTCTGTACAGTGGCCCAAAATTTCCCCTTTTTTTAAACATCTCTTTTATTGTTGGAACAGTTATTTCATCACCTAAGGCCCAGCAAAATTCTTCAAAATCCATTGGATGCATTTTTATATGTCTTTCTTCTGACGGAATCTGGATATCCTTAACATTCATTTTTATGGAAATAAGAGAACCTGTTTCAATGTAATCGTAGCGATTATCTTTTACAAGATATTTTATTGCAGCCCTTGCCTTTGGAAAAAGCTGAACTTCATCAAATATAATAAGAGATTTACCCTCAATTAGTTTTACTCCGTAAATTGTGCTCAACATCATAAAAAAGGTGTCCAAATCATTTAGATACAACTCAAAAAGAGATTTTACGTCGTCGCCAACAAGGTTAAAATCAATAAGAATATAAGATTCGTACTCATTTTTTGCAAATTCTTCAATTATATAGCTTTTCCCAATTCGCCTTGCACCATCAACCATCAGAGCACATTCTCTTGCATCGTTCTTTTTCCATTGGATAAAATCTTCATAAATTTTTCGTTTCATACTTTGCACCTTTTCAAGAAAATTATAATATCAAACTCTCACCTTTTCAAGATTTTTTGAACACTAAATTGCACGTTTTCAAGGTTTTTTTTAAGTATAAATTTCACACCTTTTCAAGATTTTTAAGCGATATCAAGAAAAAAAACAAAAAAATCTCCCCTTGACAAAAATCATCTATCCTTGTAATTTATTTATAGTGTTTCTAAAAAGAACTACTAACACAAGCAAAGTAATTTACCAACTTTTTGGAGGAAAATAAAAATGAAAATTGGAATTTTGGGATACGGAAACCTTGGAAAAGGCGTTGAATGTGCCATCAAACAAAATGCAGATTGTGAGCTTGTGGCAGTTTTTACTCGTCGCGACCCTAGCACTGTAAAACTTTTAACAGAAGGTGTTCCTGTTGTAAAAATTGATGATATTTTGTCTTACAAAGATAAAATTGA
>JAGARY010000024.1 GCA_017622055.1 Treponema sp.
GTCATTTTATTTTGAATGGAACAGATGTGACGGCTCATCTGCATGATGATAGAGTTGCAAAAAATGTGGCACAAGTTAGTGCAATTGTTCCAATTCGTCATTTAGTAAATGATTTAATGCGGGAAATTACAAAAAGTTTGAGTATTGTTTGCGAAGGTCGTGATATGACAACTGTTGTATTCCCAAATGCGGAATATAAAGTTTATCTTGATGCTTCTGCAGATGTTAGAGCTCAGCGTCGTTTTGATCAGGGTGTTAGTAGTTTATCTTTTGAAGAAATCAAACAGTCTATTATAGAAAGAGACGAAATTGATAAAAATAAAAAAGAAGGTGCTTTAAAAATTGCTCCGGACGCTTTATATATTGATACTTCGACCTTGACGATAGACAATGTTTGTGAGATAATATTAAAACAAATTTCATAAAATTAAGGGTTTACAATGGAAAAAATGGAAGTGGAAAAGAATGTTGCTCAGAACTCCAAGAGCGATTTTCAGACACAATTAGAGGAATCTCTGAAAAACATCAATGTGCCAGAAGCTGGTCAGATGGTAGAAGGAATTGTCGTTCAGATTACTGAAGACTATGTTTATGTTGACATTGGTGATAAGTCAGAGGGTTTAATCCCTGTTAAGGAGTTCGCAGAAGGTCTGCCGGTAGAAGGGGATACTGTTAGAGCTTTGTTAATCGGTCATGATAAAAATGGTCCTGTATTATCAAAGAAAAAAGCTGATTCAAAACGTTTCTTAAAAGAAATTCAACAAGCAGCAAAAGACAAAACACCTGTAAATGGTACAATTGTTAAGTTGGTAAAAAGTGGTTATGAAGTTAATCTTGGAATTGACAAACCTGCTTTCTTGCCAATTAGTCAAGCTGATAGTGAAAAGATTGAAAAACCAGAATCTTTGATTGGTGTAAAATCTAAGTTCTATATTGAACGTCTTTATTCAGACGGCAAAGTTAATCCTGTAGTTAATCGCCGCAAATACTTAGAAGAAGAAATTAACACAAAACGTGATGCTTTCTTTAATTCTATTCAACTTGGTGATAACGTTAAGGGAACTGTTAAGAGCTTTACAAGTTTTGGTGCTTTTATTGATTTAGGTGGATTTGATGGTCTTCTTCATATCAATGATATGAGTTGGGGACACGTTGCTAGACCTAAGGATTTTGTTAAAAAAGGCCAAGAGATTGAATTAAAAGTGATCCGTCTTGATCCAGCAGAAAAAAGAATTAATCTTTCTCTAAAACATTTCTCTGAAGATCCATGGATTCATTTTGATGATAAATATAACGTAAATAAGGTTGTAAAAGGAAAAGTTACAAAACTTACTAAGTTTGGTGCTTTTGTAGAACTTGAAGAAGGAATTGAAGGTCTTGTTCATATTAGCGAATTCTCTTGGACAAAGAAAATTAATGAACCTGGTGATATGGTTTCTGTTGGTCAAGAAGTTGAGGCTGTTATCCTTGGATATGACGTTCAAGCAGGTAGAGTTTCTTTAGGTTTCAAACAAGTTACAGCTAATCCTTGGGATTCTATTTCTGAAAAATATGCTGAAGGAACAAAAGTTTCTGGTAAAGTTGTAAAATTAACAAATGCTGGTGCTTTTGTAGAACTTGAAGAAGGAATTGATGGTTTCTTACACGGTGAAGATATTTCTTGGCTTAAGAAAGTTAAACATCCAGGAAGTGAATTATCAGTTGATCAAGAAGTTGAAGCTGTTGTTCTTGAATGTAATCCTGAAGCACACAAAATTAAGATTGGTATTAAGCAATTAACTCCAGATCCATGGAAAGAATTTGCTGCTGAATACAAACCTGGTTCAACATTAGAAGGTGAAATTACTTCTATTACAGAATTTGGTGTTTTTGTAAAAGCTCCAAATGGAATTGAAGGTTTGGTAAATAAATTCAACCTTTCTGAAAATAAAGAAGAAACATACGAAGATGCTGTTGCTAAATATAAAGTTGGTGACAAAATTAACGTATTCGTTGTTGATGTAAATGCTGCAAAAGAAAAAGTTGCTTTCTCTGTAAAAGAATTTAAGAAAAAGCAAGCAATGGATGAAATTTCTCATTATATGTCATCTTCTGCAAATGATGATGATGGAGCATTTACTCTTGCTGATATGATTAATTCAAAGAAACAATAATAATTAGATTAAAATAATTATTTTGTTTTTCTTGTAAATAAACGCATTGTATGTTGTTCCCAACTTGCAGTGCGTTTTGTTTTTACAAGTTAAGTTATTTGGTAGTTTTTAGGATTGGATAAAGTAAATTATTCGAAAAAACAAGTTGTTCCCTTTTTAGGTCAAAGTGATTATGCAAAGGAAATTTGCAAATTAGTTGATACTATTGCAAACAATAAATCTAATGTTTTGTTGTTTGGAGAACGGGGCACTGGAAAACATTTGTTTGCTGAAAATGTTCATTCTAAATGCAGTGATAATTTTAAAACTTTTTTTGTTTTGAATTGTCGTTTGAATGAAGAAAGTTTTAAGTCAAAGTTGGAAAAATTAAAGAATGATTTGCTAAATCCTAGTGAAGATTATAAATCTATTTTTTTTGAAAGTATTGATAAATTAAATCTTGAATTGCAGAGTTTTGTTTTATCATTTCTGCAAGAAATTGGTAAAACAAAAAATCCTATAAAAGTTTTTTGTTCTACAGAATCTTTTTTAGAAAACCAAGTTCAAAGTGGACAGTTCAATAAAGATTTGTATTATTGTATTAGTTCTATAATTTTGAATTTTTTACCATTGAGAAGTAGAAAAGAAGATATTCTGATTATTGCAAATTATTACAAATGTTATTTTGAAAAAAAATCAGGTATTAAATTTGATGATTTTTCTGATATAGTTGTTGCAGCAATTGAAAATGCTTTTTGGTGTGGTAATGTTGATGAGTTGATTAATTCAATTCAGCGTGCTTTTATTGTAGGAAATAAAAGTTATATTACTAAACAGGATTTAGGGCTTGAATCATTAAGTTCATTAGAACTGGTAGAAGGTATGGAGCTTAATGTTCAAGATAAATCTTTGAAAAATGCTATTGATACTTTTAAAAAGGAATATATTACAAAGATTTTAGAAGAAAATGGATGGAATCAAACAAAAACCGCCAAAGTACTTGGAATTCAGCGGACTTATGTGGTAAGATTAATAAACGAATTAAATATCCGTGTAAATAAAGTTTGAGGTTATTAAAATGGCTGCTATTGAAGAAAAATTGACAGTTGGAAAAAAAGTAAATAATTTTTTAGACAAAAATAGAAGTAAATTACTTGTAGTTCTTATTTTATGTATTTGTTTTGTTGTTGGTTTTGTAATTGGTTCATTAATCAGTTCAAATTCTAAAGAAAAGAAATTGGCAGAAATTGAACAAATTACTTATGAATTAACAAATGAATCTGCTGACTTAGAAGAAAGCGAAATTAACAAAAGAATTGATGATGCTCTTGCAAAGTTATCTTCTTTTACTAATAAAGGTGGTATTGTTGGTGTTAGAGCAAATCTTCTTTATACAGATTTACTTTACAAACAAGATAAATTTGCAGATGCAATTCCATATTTTGAAAAAGTTGCTTCATTAAAACCAAAAGCTTATACAGCTCCTTTAGCATTGTATAACGCTGCTGTTTGTTATGAAGAAACTGGTAATGTTGAAAAAGCTTGTGAACTTTACAAACAAGTTTCAGAAAATAAAGATTTTTTCCTTATGGCTCACGCAAAGTTTAGTTATGGAAGAATCTTAGAAAGTCAAGGAAAGTATAAAGAAGCTGTTGAAGTTTATACAGAATTAAACGATGCTTTACCTTACGACACTTGGTCTAATTTAGCAAAAACAAGAATTTTGGATTTGCAAATTTCAGGAAAAGTAGAATAGTTTTTTTTGAACTTTGATTTAGGGTTTAATACAAACCCTAAAAACGGCCGAGTCAAGGCCTTGAGCAAAGCGTACCTTGACCGGACGGATTTAAGAAAATATTTTTTATAGAGGGAATTATGGGAAAATTGAAGTGTTTATTAAGCAATTTTGTTTTCTTTGTAATTCCCTTAATTTTTTTAACTTCTTGTGGGCTTGATACTTATATTGTTGTTGATAGTCCCACAAATGTAATAAATCCTCCAAGTTATACAACAGAAGACTATAACAACGAATGTTTTGAGTTTTGGACTAATGATTCTGGAGTTGCTTCTTATCCTAGTGATTTTAAATATTTGGGAACCCAAGTTTATTATAAAATTTATGGTTCTTCATCTACTTTAGCCTCTGAAGTTTCTTATTTGCAAAATCTTGCAAATGATTCTGAAAATAGTGCCAGAGCTCCAGATAAGTTGTTAGATCCAACTTCCAGTGGAGGTTATGGCTACCAAGCATTGCAATCTACAAATGATTCTGATAGCTCTGTTTTAATTCCTTATGTAGACGGAAAACTTACGCAAAATGTTTATATTAGGCTTACTGATTATCAAAATTTAGAAGACTTTTCTGCTCGTATTTTGGTGGATGGAAAGTTTTTAGGTGGTTCTTCAGTAAAAACAGTTCCTGTAAGATTTGAAAACGATTTATCTTTTAATTTTGGTAGAACTGGCGAAAATGATAAAAAACCTGTTCCTTATGATAGTAGTACTGGGGAAGGTGATTTAGATGTAAAAGGACCTGTTCCATCTGATGGAGTTTGGTATGTTGCTATGTTTGCCGTTGGTGTGGGCCGCGATGTAACTTATACAATGCAATATAGTAATATTTTATATTTAGGTTCTGTAGCAATAGATTCTAATAGTGTTGATAATTAATTTGTATAAAAAATCTTGAGTTAAAAAAAAGAGTTTCCAAAAGGAAACTCTTTTTTGATGCTTGAGAGAATCGAACTCCCGACCTATTGCTTAGAAGGCAATTGCTCTATCCAGCTGAGCTAAAGCACCGTGAAGACTATATTATAACATTTTATAAAAAGTTTCAAGTGTTGAAAGGGTAATATGAAAAATTATTTTACCCCAAGCATTTCTTTCATTGTGCGCCAACCAAGCATTGCACATTTTACACGAGCTGGCATGTGGCTAATGTCTTGAAGGCTTGCTGCTTCGTCTAAATCTTCAAGTTCTTTTTCAGAAACTTCGCCCTTAATCATTCTGTCAAAAATTTCGGCAAGTTTTAGAGCTGCTTCTTTTGATTTTCCAATTATTACATCAGCCATCATATCACAAGAAGCTTGACTAATTGCACAACCTGAACCTGTAAAACTTGCGTCTGTTACAACATCACCTTCAATTTTAAGATTTAATGTAATGTCATCACCACAACTTGGATTTACACCGTTAAGTGTCATTGTGGGATTTTCCATTTCTTTTTTGTGAAGTGGATTAATATTGTGTTCGTTTAAAATTTCTCTGTATAATTCTTTTGTATCCATAAATCAATCCTTAATCTTTGAATCCGCTCCATTTGCGAATCTGTTTTAATTTATCTACAAAGTATAAAATTTCTTCTTCTGTGTTGTAAAAGTACAAACTAGCTCTAGCAGTAGATTGTTCTCCAAGGTATTTTCCCAAAGGTTGTGCACAGTGGTGTCCAGCTCGTATTGCAATGTGTTCTTCGCTTAATAAAGATGCAATATCGTGTGGATGCACTTGATCTATTGTGAATGTTACAATGCCCGACCGAGCTTTTGGTTCATCTGGGTCAACAAAATTTACATGTGGAATCTTTTTCATTTCATCCATAAGAAGTTTTGTTAATTTTTGTTCGTGTTCTTCAATATAATCAAACCCTACATTTTGAATGTATCTGATTGCGGCTGCCATTCCTACTGCATCTCCCGCACTTACAGTTCCAGCTTCAAATTTATGTGGTAGTTCCGCCCAGGTGGCGTCTTCCCGAGTTACGTATTCAATCATTTCGCCACCAGTTAAAAATGGAGGCATTTTTTCTAAAAGTTCACGTTTTCCGTAAAGAGCACCAATTCCCATTGGTCCACCAAGTTTGTGTCCGCTTAAAGCAAAAAAGTCTGCATCCAAATCTTGAACATCAACTTTTATATGTGGCGCACTTTGAGCTCCGTCTACAACCATTACAGCCCCTACGGAGTGAGCTTTTTCTGTAATCTTTTTAATTGGATTTGTTACGCCCAAAACATTGCTAACGTGAACGCATGAAACAATCTTTGTTTTTTCTGTGATTTTTGAATTAATTTCTTCATCAGAAATAATTCCTGTTTTTTTATCACATTCCATAAAAACAAGTTTTGCACCAGTTTCTTTACAAACAATTTGCCATGGAACAATGTTTGAGTGATGTTCCATAATTGTAATACAAACTTCGTCACCTTCTTTTAGAACAGATTTTCCGTAAGAGTAGGCAACAAGATTTAAACTTTCTGTTGTATTTCTTGTAAAAATAACTTCTGCACTTTCTTTTGCGTTAATAAAATTGGCTACAGTTTGACGAGAATTTTCATAGGCTTGTGTAGCACGTTCACTTAAACTGTAAAGTCCACGCAATGGATTTGCATTTTCTGTTGTGTAAAAGTGGCTCATAGAGTGCATTACGATGTATGGACGCTGAGCAGTTGCAGCAGTGTCTAAATAAACAAGGTGTGCATTTTCTTTTGTTTGTTGTTCATCAATCGCCTTAAAAAACGGAAAGTCTTTTCTGTATTTGTTCATTTTTATTACCAATTTGTTGTTTTAGTTTTATTAAATTTTATCTAAATAATCATAAATTTTTTCTTTAATAGAATCGCTAGGAATTGTGTCTGCAACCGCTTGAACTTTTGCTCTTGCCATAATTATTTCGGCAGCTTTTTTGCTAATTCCACGAGATTGCATATAGAACAAAATTTCCGAAGAAATTCGTCCCAAAGTTGCACCGTGTTCTCCTTCAACATCTTCTTCATCACACAAAATAATTGGAAGTGATTTATTAACTGCTTTTGGAGAAAGAAGCAAAGTTTCTTCCATTTCGTTTCCTTTTGCTCCAGCACAACCTTTTTGTAAATCTATAGTTCCACGGTAAGTTTTACAAGCTTCATCTTTTAATGTTCCGTTCACATTCATTTTGCATTCAGTTTTTTTGCCTTTATGAATTACAATGTGGTTCATATCTAAAACTTGTGCATTTTGACAAATGTATGCAACATCACTTGTAAAATTAGATTTGTAGCCTCTTAAAACATTGTGAACACCAGAATCTACATGTTTTGCACCAAGTTCAATTTGCGAAAACTTTACATTTGCATTTTCATCTTCAATAAAAAGTGTGTCATCAAAATGTAATGTGTTTTTATCAAATAATTGAACTTTTACAATATTTACTTTTGCATTTTCTTGTGCATAAACTTTTGTTTGAATAAAACTTTGATTTGCATTTCCTGCGTAAAAGAAAATTACTGTACCTTCAGAATCTTTTTTTGCATTGATAATTTGAGAAGAAATGCAATTTTTTAAATCAAAAGATTTATCATCAAAAGTAATAATTAAAGGTGCTTCAGATTTTCCTTCAATTGTGATGTATTGAACTTCTTTTGTCTGTTCGTTTAACAAATTAAACAAAGGATGATTTTTGCTTTTTGTTTGTAGTTCTTTTTCTGCGTCAATTTTACTATTTGAAAAATCTTCCGAAGCTGAATCTTTTGCCCAAGCGTTTTTGTTATCTTTTGCTTTTGGACTAGAAATATTAAAAACCCCGCTGTTTTCAAAAGAAGGAATTTCGTTAGAAATTGAATCTTTATTAATTGTAGAAACTGCAAAACCTTTTGGAACTTCTGCCACCGCACCTTGAACAAAATACGTCCGGTCAAGGGACACTTCGTTCAAGCCCTTGACTCGGCCGTTTTTAGGGTTTGTATTAAACCCTAAATCAAAATTAGCGTCAATTGTAACAATGTCGTTATTCATTTTGAGCCAAGTCCAAGTTGTAGAAGGAACTGCATTTAATTTATATGTATTTTCAATTTGTTCTTGCATAATCATTTCCTTATTTTTTACAATTTTACAATTGAGCTTTCATTTCCAAACGAATAAGATTATTCATTTCCACAGCATATTCCAATGGCAATTCTTTACTAACAGGATTTGCAAAACCACTTACAATCATACTGCGTGCTTCTTCTTCAGAAATACCACGACTCATCAAATAAAAAATTGCATCATTACTAATGCGACCAATTTTTGCTTCATGTCCCACATCACAATCGTCAGTTAAAATTTCCATTGCAGGAATTGTATCAGACCGACTTTCGCTGTCTAACATCAAACTTTGGCAAGAAACACTAGCTTTACTACCTTTTGCTTCTTTTCCAATGTAAACTGCAGAACGATAAAAACTTTCACCGCCACCTTTAGAAATTGACTTTGTAGTAATCAAACTTGTTGTGTTTGGAGCCAAGTGAACCATTTTTGCACCAGTATCAAGACTTTGACCATTTCCAGCAAAAGTAACACCTGTAAATTCTGCCCGTGCACCTTTTCCAACTAAATCGCTTTCTGGGTACAAATAAGAAACGTGGCTTCCAAAAGAACCAGAAACCCATTCAATACTAGCGCCTTCTTCTACCAACGCCCGTTTAGTATTAAGGTTGTACATATTTTTTGACCAGTTTTCAATAGTAGAGTAGCGAAGGTGAGCACCTTTTTTTACAAAAAGTTCAACACAACCTGCGTGCAAGTTTGCGGCATTATATTTTGGAGCCGAACAACCTTCAATAAAGTGCAAATCAGCACCTTCATCAACAATAATCAAAGTGTGTTCAAACTGACCAGCTCCCTTAGCATTCAAACGGAAGTAACTTTGCAAAGGAAATGACAAATGAACGCCCTTTGGAACGTAAACAAAACTTCCACCAGACCAAGCCGCCCCATGCAAAGCCGCAAATTTATGATCTTTTGGTGTAATCAAAGTCATAAAATATTGCTGAACCATTGGACCCCATTCTTCACTTTTAAAAGCACTTTCAAAATCTAAATAAACAACGCCTTGCTTTGCAACTTCCTCTTGAACATTGTGGTAAACAAGTTCAGAGTCGTATTGAGCCCCAACACCAGCCAAAGATTTTCGTTCCGCCTCAGGAATTCCCAATTTTTCAAAAGTGTCTTTAATGTCCTGAGGAACATCTTCCCATTTGCCGCTCATTTTAGTTTTTGGTCGAACATAAGTTGCAATATCAGCCATGTTCAAGCCTTCAATACCAGGCCCCCACTGAGGAACAGAAAGTTTGTTGTATAATTCCAAAGATTTTAATCTAAATTCACGCATCCAAGCAGGATCTTCTTTTTCTTCGCTTAATTTTTCAATAATTTCAGCCGAAAGCCCAGATTCAATTCTGTAAAAATCCTGTTCCGATTCCTCATAGCGAAAATCATAAAATTCTCTATTTATGTCGTTTATTTGTGTTTTTTCTTCCATTTTTTTTCTTTTTTTATGGGCACATTTTTTGTTCATTCGCAAAGCTCATTCACAAAAAACCGGGGTGTTCCGTTGCTCCCTAACGGTCGGCCTCCTCGGACGCTGCGCTGAACGCTTGCTAACAAGTTTTTCACTTTGTTCAAAACTTGTTCCTGTGGTGGCTCGCCCTCCGCTTACGCTCCGGGCGCCAACTCCATACCCCTTGTGCAGGTATTAAATATATTTTTCAAATCCTTCTTTATTAATTTGTTCAACCAAAGAACCATCACCAGTGTGAGTAATATGACCTTTTACCAAAATGTGAGTGTAATCAACTTTTAAACTTTCAAGAATCTTTGCATTATGAGTAATAATTAAAAGTGAACCACCAACAGTTTTTCTATATTCTTCAATTCCCTTAGAAACAACGCGAACAGCATCAACATCAAGACCAGAATCTGTTTCATCAAGAATTGCAAAATCAGGTTTTAACATTAAAAGTTGCAAAATTTCAGATTTTTTGCGTTCACCACCAGAAAAACCAACGTTCAAATCTCGCTTAGCATAATCTGGATTCATATTCAAAAGCTCCATACAAGCTTTTAATTCTTTTTGGAACTGGAACAATTTTACATGCTCACCAGTTTTTTGCTGAATGCTGGCACGAATAAAACTTTCCAAACTAATTCCTGGAACTTCCAAAGGTTGTTGAAAAGACATAAACATACCAAGTTTTGCACGTTTATCAGTTTTTTCTTCTGTAATATCCTGATCTTTAAAAAGGATTTTTCCAGAAGTAACATTGTAAACAGGATTTCCCATTAAAGTGTTTCCCAAAGAAGATTTTCCAGCTCCATTAGGTCCCATCAAAACATGGATTTCCCCAGCATCAATCTTTATGTTAAGGTCATTTAAGATTTGTTTTCCATCTTCAAGACCTGCGTTTAAATTTTGTACCTCTAATAACATACTATATAATATACTAAATTTTTGGTTTATATACAATTAGGGAAGGAATTCAGAATGTAGAATTAAGAATGAAGAATTAGGAAAAATTCAGAATTCAGAATTCGGAATTCAGAGAGAGGAAGTGGCGCAGGGGAGAGATGGTGTCACACGGATTTGTATTTTGCTAACGCAAAATACGGTTGTAGGTTGAAATTCGATAGAAAAATTCAGAATTCGAATGGAGAGCTGAAACCTAAAGGTCTACAGCAATGACGTTGGTGTTGTGTCATTGCGAGCGAAGCGTGGCAATCCAGAAAGCCGGGCGTTGCGGGCTGGCGTTTGAAGCCCGCTAGAAGGGGGAGCTCCCAAGCAAGCTGATTCTTGAAACTGCTTGCTTGGGAGCGAGGGGAAGGCTTTCCCCTTCAAAATATTTTATAGTTTCATACACACTTTTAATTTTCGTTTTTTTCCACTATAATATATTCATTATGAATCATAAATCTTTTGTGTTTTTTGATTGTGAGTGTGCAAATACATTTGATGGAATTGGAAAAATTTATTCTCTTGGATATGTGCTTTGTGATGACGAATTGAATGTTGTTGAAAGTCAAGATGTTGTAATGAATCCTGAGTGCGAATTTGATTGGTATTTGTTTAGTGGAAAAAGTGAAGTCAAACTTGCTTACTCAAAAGATTATTTTAGAACAAAACCTAATTTTGAAGCTTTCTACAAAGATATTAAAAAACTTTTTACAACAGGAAATCGTTATATTACGGGATTTGCTGTAAGTAATGATGTTGGTTTTGTAAATAATGCTTGCGAAAGATACAATAAAGAATATATTCAGTTTAGAGCTTTTGATTTAGAACGATATTTAGAA
>JAGARY010000251.1 GCA_017622055.1 Treponema sp.
GTATTCGGTAGCAATAGAATCTTTTTCTGTACAAAGAATTATTCCCACTGGCGGATTATCACCTTCATCATTGACTTCATTCTGATAGTAATTAAGATACATATTCAATTGCCCTGCGGCTTCTGGCGTAAGTTTTGTTCGTTTTAATTCAATAAGAACATAGGCTTTAAGTATTTTATTGTAAAAAACCATATCTACGTAATAATGGGTGTTGTTTATCGTAACTCTTTGTTGCCTACCTACATACATAAAACCTCGTCCTAGTTCAAGAAAAAAGTCTTCAAGTTGACGGAAAAGTGCATTTTCAATGTCTTTTTCTAAGAATGGTTTATGTTCTGGAATTCCAAGAAATTCAAAAACATACGGGTCTTTTACAATATCTTTTGGTTCGCTGATTTCAATTCCCTTTTTTGCAAGTTCTAAAACTTTTTCTTTATTTGCATTTCCCTCAGAAAGCAATAGGCGTTGAAACAAAGAACTTTCTATCTGTCTTTTTAATTCTCTAAATGACCAAGAACAATTTATAGCTTCGTTTTCATAAAATTTTCGTTCATTATCATCTGTAATCGTTAAAAGTTCGCAATAATGGGACCAACTCAATTTAACAGACACTGTCTGTTGATTTTGATATTTTTGATAAAATCGCCTCATAAATTGTAAATTTGAAACAGAAAATCCCTTTCCAATATTTGTTGTAAGAGTCTTGGACAATTCCTTTAAAGTTTGCTTTCCGTATTCGGCTCTCACATTATTTTCTTGTTCATACAAAACAATTAGTCGCCCAACATTCCAGTAGGCATTTAAAAGTTGTGTATTTACTTCTGTAGCAACAGTTCTTCGAGCTTGTGTAAGTATGTCTTGAATTTGATTTATTAAAGATTCCTTTGTAATTAATTCATTTTTCATAGTTTCCCTCGTTACCGTTTTCCATTTTCCAACTTATATTTCTTCATTTCCATAACTTTATCCTCTTACTTCCCACAAACCTTTTTTGGTGGCACCAATACGATTAACTTTTCCTTGTTCTCGGAGTTTTTTTACCTGCATTTCTATTGCACGTTTAGAAAGACCAATTTTTTCTGCTATTTGTTGTAAAGTAATTGAAGGATTTTTTTTCACTAAATCCATAATTTGTACCGAAGTTTTTTCTTTTGTACCGAAGTTTTTATCATTTTCTACCGAAGTTTTTTCAATGTTTTCGGTATAACGAATGTGTGTATATCGATTTTTTAGTTCGTTATTTTTTCCAAGCAAAAGATTTTCAAAAAACTTTTCTAAGAAAATATTATTCATATAAATACTTTTTTTCACATTTGTGTAGTTTGCACGAACAAGAGCATTTCTAAAATACCAACTATGTTTTTCAAAGGGTTCATTATTAACTTCAAATCCCAAAGAACGAAGATACATTATTGTAAAAACAGCAGTTGTTCTTGTATTTCCTTCTCCAAAGGGATGAACTTGCCAAATATTTGCGACAAATCGTGTTATATGATTTACAGTTTGTTCTTTTGTAAGTGCTGAATAATCAAAGTTTTTTTCATTTTCAAAATCATATTTCAAAGTATCTTGAATTAAATCTGCATTTGCATAAAAAACTGTGTCGCCATCTAAAGCCCATTCTTTTTTTGTAATATTGTAAGTTCTGAATTTTCCTGCTTTTACAGTATCAAAAATTCCTTCAAAAAGTTTTTCATGAATTAAAAGTAATTGGCTTGGATTAAAACTAAAAGTCTTTTCTGACAGAATCTGAGCAATTCTTGCAGAAACTTTATCTGCTTCTTCTGAGTTTTCATCATCACTTGTGCGAACTTCTTTTGATTCATAATAAGAATCTATTATTTTTTTTGCTTCTTCAATTGAAATTTCACCTTCAATATTTCGTTTAGCTGTTTCATACAAATATTTTGAAGGAGTCAGTCCATCAACTTTTTGTAAACCAATAGCTGTAGCCCAGTTCTTCCCTTTTTCCTGTTTTGAAGGTTCAACTTGTCGAATATATGAGTCAAAATCAAATTCAAAAGGATTTTCGTAAGTTCCCATAACACAGCCCTTTTATTCACAAAATTTTAGAGTTGCAAGTTGTTTTTGAATCTCTTCTTCCAACTTATGACTTTCTTCAAACATTGCATTAAGTTCTTCCATATCGGCTTTCATTTGTGAATTAAATTCTTCTTCCGTAATATCAACATATTCAATTTTGATGTCAAAATATTGTCCAGCACTTAAAACATAGCCTTTTTCTTCGATTTCATCATAAGTTACAGCAACACTAAAATCTTCTACAACTTCTTTATTTCTAAAAGTTTTTACAATTTTGTCTATTTCTTCGTTTGTAAGTCTGCGTTTTTTTAATCCGTTGGAATCTTTGTATTCTTCCCCAAGTTTTGATGCATCAATTAAAATTACTTTTTCTGCTGATTTTGCTTTGTCAAAGAAAAGTACACTAACATTTGTTCCTGTATTTGCAAAAACATTACTTGGCATACTTACAACACCCCAAACAATTTTATCATCAACAATCTTTTTTAAAATTTTATTTTCAATTCCAGATTTTGCAGTAATGAATCCTGTTGGAATTACAATTGCCCCTTTTCCACTTTCTTTTATTGAATTTATTACATGCTGAATAAAACAAGTGTAAATTGCCATGGAATCTTTTTTTGTTTTTGGAATATTTGGAACTCCAGCCCAGAAACGAGCAGGCATTGCAGCAATTTTTTCTCTTGTATCGCTAAAATCCATTTTGAACGGAGGATTTGAAACAACAAAATCAAATTGCCTTAATTCTTTTCCGTCATCTGATTTATGATAAGGATTTACTAAAGTGTCTCCTTGAATTGCATGGTCTAAAGAACTTACAAGATTATTTAAGATAAGATTTAATTTAAGCATTTTGTTTGAACGCTGACTAATATCTTGGCTAAAAATTGTACAGCGGTCTTCCCCAATTTGATGAGCAAGTGCCATTAATAAAGTTCCAGTTCCTGCACTTGGGTCGTAACATTCGATATTATGTAAATCTGCATCGTCTCCAACTAAAAGACGAGCCATAATTGTTGCGATTGCATGAGGTGTATAATATTCAGCATATTTTCCACCACCAGCTGTATTATAATCTTGAATTAAATATTCAAAAATGTTTGCAAAAAAATCATATCGTTCAGAAAAGGCTTCTTCAAAACTGAATTTTGCCAATTTATCAACTAAAGCTCTTGCAAAAGAAGCTCGTTGGCTATCGTCGGTAACATATTGTGTTAAAGGTTCAAAGATTGGAATTTTTGTGTTTGCAACTGTTAATGTAGAAAAAATTTCCATATTTTCTGCTGCAATATCTTTCATTGTTGAATCAAAGATAATATCAAAATCACCTTTTGTTTGTTGGTTCCAAAGTTGTGTAATTAGATGTCGTGAATATAGATTTGGACAATCTGCACCCATTGCACGGCACACTCTCTTTTGTTCATCTTCACTTAATTTAGAATATTCGCCTTCCCAATCAGAAACATTTTCAAATTGAGCTTTGTATCGAGTATCTTTATTTTTTAATATATATCCAAACTTGTCATTTAAAAATTTATACAAAAAAACTTGGGTTATAATTTTAAATTCGTTTCCATCGTTTCCAAGTCCTGCACTCTGACAAGTTGCTTTTAGTTCATCAATTAATGCTACAGTTTTTTCTCTTATATTCATTATTCCCCTCTAATTCACTTTTTGATTATTTTAGGTTGTATAATAATCATGATATTGATTCAAGTATTGTTTACTTACCTTTGTTTGAATAAAATCACAATCTTCTACTTCTGATTTTATATTTAGATTGTAAAGACTTTCATCTATCAAAGCCCAAACAGTTTCTGCAAAATAGGCATCTTTTTTAAGAATATCATTTCTGTCATAAACTTGCTGATCAATAATTTGTTTTACAGTCATCATTGCTTCTACAATATCATCTGTCATAGTTGAAATTATTGGTTGTACATGGCGTTCTTTTCTTTTTGTATTTTCTTCTACAATTCTTTTGTGAACTCTAACAAATTTTTTGTCGCCATTGTACCGTGCTAAAAGCGAGTCATCTTTTCGTCGTAGTTCACGAATCTTTTTATAGATTTCGTCCATTGCTGCATTTTCTTCATTATACTGTGCAATACTTTCTGGCTTAAACTTGTGTTGTTTAAATCTAAGTTTAAAAGCTTCTGCAAGTGTAATAAATTGAGGGTCTTCTGGGTCATAATATTCTTTTAATTCGTGTAAAGTTTTGTTTAATTTTTCTTGAAGTTCCGATCCATTATCTACAAGTTTGAGTTCTTCCTTATTAATCATAGAAAAATTGAATTGAATGTTCATCATTGTTTCATTAATGAGCATTTTTGTCTCGTCGCTTGTTTCAAATGCTTCAATTGTATTTATTTCATTAATTCTAGATTGTACTGCAATAAGCATATCTGGAAGTTTTTCAATAACAAGTTTGGCAAAGGTTTCTTTTAGTTCTTCATCACCAAAAGTCCTAACAAGGTTAAACATATTTTTTGCGTTCATTAATGCTGTTCTAAGTTCAAAGAGTTCTTTTTTATCTTCTAATTCTGTAATCTGTTGATCAAAAATTTCTGCATTTGTAATATCATAATACGAAAGCGTTTGTCTTGCTTCTTTCATTTGTTTTATTATTTCATCTTTTTGTTCTAAAACTTGAGTA
>JAGARY010000025.1 GCA_017622055.1 Treponema sp.
GGCTGCGGCAAGTTCGGTTGGTAATTTGATTGTTTGGTCTACTAAGTTGCATCCGTTCTGGATGGGAATTTTGGTTTCGGTTGTTGTTGGTGTTGCTTTGACTTTGCCAATTAGTTCGGCTGCTATTTGTGCGGCTTTTGGGCTTGTTGGTCTTGCTGGTGGTGCTGCTGTTGCTGGGTGTTGTGCTCAAATGGTGGGTTTTGTGGTGTTGAGTTTTAAGGAAAACCGTTGGGGTGGTATTCTTTCCCAAGGGCTTGGAACTAGTATGCTTCAAATGCCAAATATTATTAAAAATCCTAAGGTTTGGATTGCTCCAACTTTGGCTTCGGCAATTACTGGTCCTATTGCAACTTGTTTGTTCAAAATGGAAATGAATGGGGCTGCTGTTAGTTCTGGTATGGGAACTTGTGGTTTGGTTGGTCAAATTGGTGTTGTTACTGGATGGTTTAGTCCTTCTGAAACTGCTGTTGCTCACGGTGCTGCTGCAATTTCTCCTAATTTTATGAACTGGCTCGGTTTGATTTTGATTTGTTTTGTTTTGCCTGGGGTTTTGTGTTGGGCTTTTGGTAAAGTTTTCCGTAAAATTGGTTGGATTAAAGACGGAGACTTGGCATTGTAATTAAGAATTCTACATTAATTAAATTGTTTTTCCGTCCCAAGCTTTTGAGTTTGCTCGTTCAAATTGGATTGCTTTTTCAAAGTCTACGGTTGGAGAACAATTTTTTTCTATGTCTAAAGCTGTTGTGTGAAGGCGTTGCAAACACTCTGATTTTTCTTTGTAGCCTAGTTTTGATTTTTCAATGCTTTCACGCAATATTCTAATTGATTCATCGTAAATTTTTAATGGCACTGGAAAAGGATGTCCGTCTTTTCCGCCGTGGGCAAAGCTATATCTTGCTGGGTCATTGAATCTGGAAGGTGTTCCATAAATTACTTCGCTAACTAATGTTAATGATTGTAATGTTCTAGGGCCAAGTCCTGGTGTGAGCATTAGTGATTCAAAATCTTGTGGTTGGGCTTGATATGCTGTTGCCAAAACACCCCCTAATCTTTTTAAATCTATATCTTGGGCCAAAACTTCGTGATGTGCCGGCATGATAATTGATCTTCCGCAATTTTGGAATTCAAAGACTTGGTTGGTGTTTTGTGCAGAAATTTGTGTATCTGGAAATTCTGGGAACAAAGATAACTGAACTGAGGGGGCGGTGGTGTTTTTATTGTTTTTTATGTTTTGTGAGGAAGAAACTTTTCCATCTTGGAACAAAATCATTTGGCTGGCAGGTTTTCCAATTTGGATTATTTCTTTCATAATTTTTTCTGGGTTTTCTAAACTCATTGACAAAATGGAATCTCTGGAAGTTTTTGCGTTTTTGTCTGTTAAGTTTAAGATTTGTCCTTTATTGTCTCCAACTACGGCGTTGTGAGGTTCTTCTATAAAACTCCTTAAGCTGGAAGAGCACCAATGGTATCGTCTGGCTTGTTTTTGGTTTACGTTCATTCCTTGCTGAACAACAGCCCACTTTCCAGTCTTTGTTAAAATAAAATTGTGCTGATACAATTGAAATCCGTCTTGCACCGCGTTGTTATCAACTTTTGCCACAAGCTTGCTATTTTTTACAAACTCATCTCCGTTTAGGCCTGTTTTGTCTGCAATTTGCAAAAGTTCATCTGGGGTTTGTCTTGAATATTTTCCACGACCACCGCAAACATAAATGCCCAAATCTTTTGCTCTTGGATTTAATCCTCGTTTTAGGGCATACATAACAGAAGTTGTAATTCCGGAACTATGCCAGTCCATTCCCATTACAGCACCAAAAGATTGAAACCAAA
>JAGARY010000252.1 GCA_017622055.1 Treponema sp.
ATGTTCTGATTGATTTGTTGCCCTAACAAATTCTTTAAACGAAAAAGGAAGCATTTTTATTTCTACATAACGACCACTAATAAGTGTTGCAATTTCACTTGAAAGCAAAGATGAATTTGAACCTGTAAGATAAAGGTCAACGTTATCTTTTATATAAAGGCTATCGACAACTTCTGGAAAATCTTCTACACGCTGAACTTCATCTAAAAAAACATAATTCATTTTTGATGTAAGTCGTTGTTTTATATAATCATAAAGAGAATCTATATTTCGTAATGATTTATTTTCATAATCTTCAAAATTGATAAAAATGATTTGATTTTCTTCAACACCATTGTTCAAAAGTTCATCTCTAAACATTTTTAAAACGGTAGATTTTCCACAACGCCTTATCCCAGTAACAATTTTGATTAGCTTTTTGTGTTTTAAATTTCTTAATCGTTCCAGATATTCTTCACGAGGAATTTTTTGACTATCAATTAGAGTAATTTGCTTTTTATTCATAATTAGATTGTATTCCAAAAAGTTTCAAAAATCAAGAACTTTTTGGAATGCAATCCTAAAACTTTAATCATCTAAAATGGGTAAGTTATTTATACATGGTGGCAAGTGCATCATATGATGATTTGTCATCGGAGTCAAAATCATGCCTCCTCTAGTCAATCTTCCCCAAAAAACTAATAACCAAACCGAACGAAAATCTGTTGTAACTCCACCTTCTTCTAATATTCTCATTACCCATTCTTCTGGCACCATTGAATTAATTTGCTCTAATGTTAGATTTTCTAATATCGTTCTTGTATTCTTTCCTACCGTAATCATGTACTCCCGAAGAAACTCAACGTTAAGTGCATTTCCAAATGCTATAGCTTCATCAAATTCCAAAGCATTTCCTGTATCTGTTATAGATGAATTTATTTTTCTTTGCCATTCTACATTGAATATTTGTTCTTGATTTGCCATTAAAATATTACTTACTAAATCTTCAATTCTGTATGTATGCCAAAACTGCCAACACAAAGGAACTGTCCTTGTTCCCGCATAATGCAAATCAACATCATAATCTTCTCTTGGAACAATAGTATTTTGATTACCTTTTAGCATATAATCTAAAACAAAATCCGCAATCGTTTTTCCAGTTTTTCCAGAAATCTCCGCAGGATGAACCATTGCATGTACTTCCAACGTAAGTTCTCTTATCTTATCGATATCAGTTCCCGTTAACGCTATTTTTAATTCGTTGTATTTTTCATATATTGGTGCATATAAATCTTCCTTTGTCATAATACATTCCTCCACGTTCAAAACATTTTTCTGAAAAATATGATCTTCGAAAAAGGTTCCTTTTCCACAATCAAATTCATATCGGTCTGATTAATTTATAAACTCAACAAAAGATTCAGATGCTTTCATCGTACTAACTTAATCACTCTTTAGCTTTTATCGGTGTATAATAATCCATTTGTTCATACCCCATAATTTTTTGTGCCGCTGGGGAAGTAATAATATTGCCTAATTCAGGACGAGATGAATCTCGTTCAAAACCATTTTCTTGTAAAAACTTGTCTATTTCGGCATTCATCAAATCTCTATTTGTTTGTTGATCTATTCCTGTTGTAACAGCATAAAGTCCACCTTTAAAATCAATAATGCTAAATTCAGCAGGAACTTTCATACCGTCTTCATACATGTAAAGCCAATGAAAACCACTTCCATCCCAAAATAAAAAATCTTTTGGAAACAAGCCTCGCTTTTGCGAAGAAAACCATTTATCAAAGGCGTCAAATTTTTCTTCACCAAACATACCAATACCAGAAGAAACCATTTTGCAATCTGCCATTTCATATATTCTTACATTTTGCATTTTCAAACCTCATTTTGTAACATCTCTATCAATAATATCATAAATTCAGTTATTGTCGATGATATAATCAATTTTTAGATTGTTTTACAAAACGACTTTTAGCGACTAAACTAAAATTAGACTTTAGATTTGTCGCTAAATATTTTTTTTGGATTTTTTTTTACAATCTCGCACCGAAATTGCAATGTAACATGGTGCAAAAACCCATGCAAAAAAAATCAACAAAAAGGAATGACTAAAAAAATGTGATTTGAATTAAGCAAACTGTTTATAACATTTTTCTAAAACAAATTATACGATTAGCTTCTTCAAACCCCATTGCCATATGAAATTTGAAACTAGCCAAATTTTCTAGTTCACAATCACTTGCAAACTCTTTGCATCCAATTTCTTTTGACCATATTTCACAAGCATAAAGAAGTTCTTTTGCATATCCTTTCTTTCGATATTCTTCTTTTACAAAAATTCCTTCCAAATATCCAACTGGAGAACTTTCTGTTCCTTCAACGTAATCTGTTCTCAAACTACACTGTGCGAAGCCAACAGGGATTTCATCAACAACTTTAATAAAAAAAGCAGATTGTTCGTCATTCAACGTTTTCAAAAACTCTGTTTCTAATTCATTAACAGTATTGTCATCCCACATTTGAACAGCCATTTCCGCCAAAACACGACTATCACTATTTGTTGCTTTTCTAATCATTGTGATACCTCGTAAAAAATGAATATTCTTAGTTAATTACTCAATAAATTCATACCAAACATTTTATATCTGATTCCAACAGAGCGAACCATTTTTTCTGTTTCAATAAAATGTTCAATTTCTTTTTGTGACATCCATTTCCAGTCGACTACTTCATTTTTATCTAATATTATTTCTTCTTCTGAAAAATCTTTTTTAACTACATAAATGTCCATAAAATAATTTTTGTGTTTATATACATCGTGCAATTCAAATTCTGATTCATTTAAGCAAATTCCTAATTTTTCTTTTACTTCACGAGCTGCTGCCACTAATGTTGTTTCTCCTGTAAGAACTCCTCCACCTGTGAATTCCCATTGGCCGCCAGCCTTTTTGTCTGGATGTCTTTGTGTAACTAACATTTGATTTTTTGAATTCACAATCCAAACTTCACAGCATACATAAAATTCGTTTTCTCCAAAAGGATCGCCTCTTTTTATAGTTTTCCCTATAGGGTTTCTGTTCTTATCATATACATCCCAATATTCATTCATGATTTATCTCCATATATTCAAATTTATTTAATTGAATTTCTTTTTATCTTATCCATTTCTCTTTTCAAAAGGTCGATTAAATGATCCAATTTCTATTAAGTTGTTTTCTGGGTCGGCGATGTAACAAGTTCGCTGCCCCCAAGGTTCTGTTTCTGGTGGCAAAACAGATTTTGCACCTTTTGAAATGGCTTTTTCGTAAGCACTGTCTACTTCTTCAAAAGTGTCTACGTAAAGTGCAATTTCAAAATGCCCGTTTAAGCCTTTTATGTATTCGTATTTTCGGCTTGTCATTTTTTCAAAATCTTTTCTGCCATACAAAAGAAACAAAGTTCCATCTTTTACAAGATAAACATTTGAAGTATCTTCAGCTTCTTTGATGTCAAAACCCAATACATCTCTGTAAAATCGAATCATGTTTCCCATGTCTTCTACAAAAAGTCCAAAACCGTCTAATTTCATTTTTTTAACATTCCTCCTCATTTTTTCTGATTTTATAATAATGTGAAAGAAAAAAAAGTGAAAGTGTCAAAATTGGTTTTAAATAACGTTACATAACAAGGCCCGACTAGCTGTAACTGGACTAAAAAATCTGGTTTATATAAAATCTACGGGTAAAATTTGTATTGAATCACTCAAAAATAAATGTTTTTCACATTGACATAAAATTGTTCCATTTTGAATTTGCTTAATTTCTTTTAAAACTGGAAAATGTTTTGCCATAGAAATAGAAGGAGACCCTGTCATTTTAATTTCAACTGGATATAAATCATCATTTTTTTTGATTAACAAATCTATTTCTTTTTGATTGCTGTCTCTGTAAAAAAACAAATTTCGTAAATCTTTACCCTGATTTATCCAACTTTTTACAATTTCACTTACAATAAATGTTTCAAAAAGTTCACCTGCCATTGCTCCATTTTGTGCAACTTTTTTATTATCCCATCCAACAAGATAACAAACCAATCCTGTGTCATTAAAGTAAATCTTTGGAGTTTTCACAACTCGTTTTAGCAAATTATTTTCATAAGGTCGTAAAAAAAAGATAATTCCCGAAGCTTCTAAAACAGAAATCCAACTTTGTATTGTTTTTAAAGAAACTCCAATTGTATTTGCAATATCAGCAGCATTAAACAAACAACCTGTTCTAGAAGCAAGTGCAACCATAAATTTATAAAACAAAGATTCATCTTTTATATTCATAAGATTTCGTACATCACGTTCAATATAAGATTTTACATAAGACCTATAAAAAAAATC
>JAGARY010000253.1 GCA_017622055.1 Treponema sp.
GCTTGGTTAGTTGAAGTTTTAAAGTGGACGTTTCCCCAACCACCGTTTCCGCCAACAAGGTAAGTAAAAGTTTCATCACCAACAGCGGTCGAAAAATCGTAAATTACTTCTTCTGTTTCCGCATCACGAATTGTAGTTCCAGGAGGAACTGGAATTACACAATCTTCACCATCGGCACCGTGTCTATTCCAACCTTGTCCATCACTTCCGTTGCGAGCCTTAAAACAATGTTTATGACGTAATTTTGCCAACGTTCTAAGATTTCTTTTTACAGTAAAAATAATATCGCCACCTTTACCGCCATCGCCACCATTTGGCCCACCATGAGGAACATATTTTTCACGGCGAAAAGCAATACAACCATTTCCACCATTTCCAGAACGAACTTCAATCAAAGCTTCATCAGCAAAACCTATCATTATCTTACCTCGTCAAAAAAAAAGCCCGGCATTAAATAACCGGGCATTCAAATCATTAGAAAAACAAATTATTTAGCAGCTTCTACAGAAACGATTTTGTGATTGTTTCTTTCACCAAAAACAACAACACCGTCTGCTGTAGCGAACAAACTATCATCACCAGCTCTCATTACATTGTTGCCAGGATAGAATTTTGTTCCACGTTGTTTTACGATAATTGAACCTGCTGTTACTGTTTCTCCAGCATATTTTTTAATACCCAAGTTTTTTGGATTTGAATCGCGGCCGTTTTTAGCACCGCTACCACCTCTAGTACGTCCCATAGTAATCTCCTTTATACCAAATTATGCAAGTGTGATAGATTCAACACGTACTTTTGTATATTGTTGTCTGTGACCGATAGTACGGTGATAATCTTTCTTTGATTTAAATTTGAAAACAATTACTTTCTTATCTTTGAAAGTATCTTCAACAACTACAGTTACTTTTGCACCTTTTACATAAGGAGCACCAACACTGATTTTGTCACCATCGCTTACTAAAAGAACTGTATCGATGTCAATTTTTGAACCTTTTTCAGCATCAAGTTTATCAACTGTAAGAACAACATCTTTTTCTGCTTTATACTGTTTGCCTTTAAATTCAATAGTTGCGTACATATAATACCTCTATTTTCATATATCAACGCCTTTTGCAAAGGAAAAAAGGAAACATAATCCATCTTGCAAAAAACTAATATTAAGATTGGGAAGGGATGTAAAACGGGGATTAAACACCACTACACACTAACCTAAATATGTATCAAACATAATAAAGTTTTTTTTGATTTTATGCAATAGGAAGACAAGATTTAAAAAATAATATAAACTAATTTTTATGAATCTTCTTTCTATTAATAACCTTGCAAAAATCGGTAGAGAAAAACCTCTTTTTACAAATGTAACATTCGGACTTCAAGAAGGCGAAAAAGCCGCTTTAATTGGAAGAAACGGCTGCGGAAAATCAACATTATTAAACACAATTGCTGGGGTTTTACAACCAGACGAAGGAACTGTTGTAATTAATAAAGAAGCAGGAGTTTCATTTTTACCACAAAACCCAATTTACAATTCAGAAAACACAATCAGAGAACACATTTTTAAAAGCAATTCTCCAAAATTAAACATAATAAACAAATATCAAGAACTTTGCGAAAAACTTTCACAAGAACCACAAAAAGAATCTTTACAAAACCAATACACCCAATGTTTGGAAGAAATGGATCAAAAAGATTTGTGGAATTACGAATCACAAATCAAATCAATTTTAAACACTTTGGGAATTAACGACTTAGAACGAAAAATGGGCACTCTTTCTGGTGGAATGATAAAAAAAGTTGCCCTAGCCCAAGTTTTGGTAGAAGACACAAAAATTTTATTATTGGATGAACCAACAAACCACTTAGACATAAAAACAATCACCTGGCTTCAAAATTATTTACACGAAACTCCACGTTCAATTTTAATGGTTACCCACGATCGCTACTTTTTGGACGCAGTTTGTACAAACATTTACGAACTTGCCAGAAACAAGCTAAAACTTTACGTTGGAAACTATTCAAAATATCTAGAAAAAAAAGAAACAGAAGCAGAAATTGAAGAAAATACAGAACGCCGCATAGAATCTGTTTTGCGCTTTGAACGAGACTGGCTTTTGAGAGGTCCCTGCGCCAGAGGAACAAAAATAAAAGCTAGAATCCAGCGAGATATGCAATTAATCAACCGAGAAAAATTCCAAAGCGAAAAAGGATTTTCTTTTGAAGTTCAAGGCCAACGACTTGGTGGAAAAGTTTTAGAATTAAAAGGAATAAGCAAAAATTATCCAAAAGGCTACGAAAATCAAAACCAAAACGACA
>JAGARY010000254.1 GCA_017622055.1 Treponema sp.
GGAGATTCGCCGACATACTAGAGTTACAACTAGAGGAATTGATTTAACTGATCCTGAATTTAGTTCTATTCCATGGTTGTATTTCAATGATGAAAGTGAAAAAAATGCTTTATTGCTACAATTCTTTACTGCGTTAGATTATTCCGATGAAATAAACGGTAGGTTGCTCCACAATCTGTTAACGTTACAAAGAGCTTCCCATGGTTATTGGAAAAATACTGCTAGTACTTCAAGGGTATTAGAAGCTATAGCTGCCTACATTAAAGCAAATAATCTAGAAGATTTAAACTTTGATGCAGCGGTAAAACTTGAAGGTAAAACCTTGGCAGAAGCTTCATTTAAAGGTGCCGGGGCTAAACCTAAGGATACAAATGTTCCTTTGTCTAAGTTGTTACAAGATGGACTCCAATCTGGTAAAGAATTGGATATGGAATTCACAAAAGATGGTGTAGGAACCTTGTTTTATACGGTTTCAATGAAATATCCAATTCCTGCAGAAGAACAATATGCTCGAGATGAGGGAATTAGTGTTTTTGTTGATTATATAGATGTAAAAACTGGTCAAATTGTAACAGATAATCAATTAAAGGCTGGTTCAATTTACAAAGCAAAGGTTACGATTTCAACTACTAAAGATAGAACCTTTGTGGCAACAAGAATTCCGATACCTTCTGGAGCAGAAGTATTAAATGCTGCATTTGCCACCACAGAACAATACCCAAGTACCTATTCAGAAGAAGAAGTTGAATCAGAATTTTTTGACATAGATAGTTTCTATTCTGAATATAATTATGGTCTTTCTTCTCAAGAAATTTACGATAACGAAGTTCGTTATTTCTGGGATTTCTTTAGACGTGGTAAGCAACAAGTAGAATTTATGTTCCGTGCTGTTCGTAATGGTGAATTCAGTGTACCATCCGCAACAGCCGAATGTATGTACGAGCCAGAAATATTTGGTAGATCAAAGGGTGGCGTTTTTGTCATCAGCGACTAAAAAAAACGAGTTTCAGAAGCAAAAACAAAATGCATATGGCAACATATCCCAATTACGTGGCAAAGTTTTTATTTTTACACTTTGCATCATTGGGGTATGGTTGGTTATTAAATTGTTTTTGCTTCTAATGCCCTTCCCTGAACTTACAAAATTTTTAAGTCAGCCATATAGTACTCGCTTTTATGACAGAAATGGTCGCTTGCTTCAAGTAAAGGCTTTAGAAGATGGGCTTAGGCGAGAATGGTATGATTTGGAATCTTTGCCTCCTACAATTCCACAGGTTTTTATTGCAGCCGAAGATGAACGATTTTATCGACATGGGGGAATAGACTTTTTTGCAATGATTCGTGCTGCAATGCAAAATATTTCTCAAGGTAGGCGAGTTAGCGGTGGTTCTACTATATCAATGCAAGTGGCAAGAATTATTATTCCTAGAGATAAAGGAAAAAAAGTTACCCTTTGGACAAAAATAGTTGAAGCATGGAACGCCCTCCGAATAGAAGCAAAACTTTCCAAAGATGAAATTCTAGAACTGTACTTGAATAATTTACCCTTTGGAATGCAAGCAGAGGGTATAGGTTCTGCAGCTAGAACATACTATGGACTTACGCCTCAGCAGCTTTCTTTTTCTCAGATTCATGCTTTGGCGGTAGTTCCAAGGCGACCTGCAACCTACAATCCTCTTCAAGACCCAACAGCTTCA
>JAGARY010000255.1 GCA_017622055.1 Treponema sp.
AATAACAACAAAATAATTGGAATTACAAATGAATAATTTATAAAAGATTTAAAGTTTATAAATGAACTAGCAAAAATATTAACAATAAAGAAACCGATACAAATTGAAAAGAACAAAACTAAAGTATCAACAACAAACAACAAAAGACCTGATATAAAGGAACTTGTTTTATAATTTTTTTGTTTTAAGTATTTGGAAAATTCTTCTTTATGCATACTATTTTAATTATAATTTTTTTAAATGATTATGTCTATGTTTTCTTTATCAGAAAAATGTATTATATTTGATGAATGAAAAAATTTATTTTTATTTGTTTTCTTTGTTTAAATTTTCAAATTGCATTGTTTTCAGAAACTTTAAATGATACTCAATGTATTAAGGAAGGGCATTGGATTTATGATGCATTAAAAACTTTAGGAAATGAAAGTAGGTTAGCATCTTTATATGATAATGCTCCTTTATCTGTAGGCGAAATTAAATTTCATTTTTCTGAAATTGATTATGAAAAATTATCTGAAAGTGGAAAATATCTATATTCACAAGTGAATGATTATTTGTACGAAAACGAAAATCTTCTTCAAAAATTGGGATACGATATTGATGTAATGAGATTTGCTATAAATATTCGGGCAAATCCTGAGTTTATGTTTAAAAGTAATCCAGAAATTGATTGGACTTATAGATATGCTTTTGTAGATAGATTATTAACTGCACCAATAAGTGCGGGATTTTCAAATTATTTTACTTTGCAACTTGATCCATACCTTGCAAAAAATTATGTAGGTATGCAACGTCCATCTAATTTTACAAATATTCCTTTAGCTTTTGATGAAATTGAATTTCACATTCCAGATTTTGCAATTGGAACTGCTGGAATGTATTTTGATAATTGGGGATTTGATTTTAAAGTTGGACATACAGGTCTAACAATTGGAAATACAGCAACCGGAAGTATAATTTATAATAACACTTTTGAAACAGATTCTTATGTGCAACTAAATGTTTTTAATCATTACGCAAAATACAATATGAATTTAGTACAAATTTCTGTTGATAAATATCTATATCTTCATGAAATTTCTGTTCGGTTGTTTAAAAAATTTAATATTCAGGTTTTGGAAGGAACTTTAATTGCCGCTCCTTTTGAACTTCGATATTTAAATCCTTTAATGCCAATGCATTCTTTAGCTTCTTGGAATGATTATGGTGCTCAAGCAAATAATGGAAATAATGATTATTTGAAATATTATGATGAAAGTCATTGCTGTGCATATTTGGCAGCTGTTTTAAACTTTGTTCCTGTTGATAATTTGCGTTTGTATCTTTTATATGCTCAAAATGAATTGATTGTTCCAAATGAACCGCCTTATAAACCAAACAGTTTTGGAATTCAATCTGGTTTTGAATATGCAATTCCTGCTTTTGATAATGGTTTTTGGCAAATGAATACAGAAGTTGTTTATACAACACCATATTTGTATATAAAACAAGCTCCTCAGTGGTCAATGTATAGAACAAGAGTTGATGTGCAAAATAAATCAATGGGACCAATAAAATCTTGGGTTGGAACTCCTTTTGGCCCAGATACTTTTGCAGTTCAAGCAAGTTTTGGTTATAAAAAACAAAATAAATGGGAAGCAAGTTTTGGATACATTTTTTCCATTCATGGCGAAAATGACTTTTCTATATTTGATTCAGTACCACCTGATGAAAATGGAATTTATCATTATTATCCTTTTTCTTGGGCTGCAACAGGGGATCCAGAACAAATTCAAAAAGCTTATGATGCTTCTCACAATTTGTGGATGTCTGGTGTAAATGAATTTAAAAATCAAATTATTTTGAATGGAAAATATTATATAAACAATCATTTTTATTTAAGTGGACAAGGAATTTACACTTTTGTCTTTAATAATAAAAATGTTTTAGGCAATTTTCAACAAGGTGTGGAATTGTCTTTTGCATTAACATACAGTTTGTATTAATTTTGTAATTATTGTATAATCTGGATAATATTTTAAAAGTGTCTTTTTTGACATTTATGGGAGTTTTTATGAAAAAAAATTTTCTTTTAGTGTTATTATTGAGTTGTAGCTTTTTTGTTTTTGCACAAGCAAATGCAAGCGTTGATATTGATGATGATATTTATTCTATTTTATCAATTGCTGAAACAAAAGGATTGTGTAAACCGTTGTTGAATGTAAAACCTTATACACAAAATTATATTTTAGAAAAAGTTGAAGAAATCAAAAATAATATTGAAAATTCAAACTATAAAGATAATATAAAGAATAGTGAAATTGAGTATTTGGAAAAATACATAAAGAAATTTGAAACAAAACTTGGTTTTGATTTTCAAAATCTTTCATATAGAATTCAAAATAATAATGAAAAATTTCCAGTTTCTTTGGAATTTAATGATGAATTAAATATTTTGGGATCTGCTGGTGTTTATCAAAATACCAGCCAAAATGCTGTAGCCTATGATTTATATAATGATTTTAATTTTGTTGGTGATATTACAAAATATTTTTCATATAAGGTTACTTTTTTTGCAGGATTAACATACATGCCTCTTCAAGAGATGGGGACATACAATATTGGTCGTTGGTGGTATACAGACAATCTTCCAGAAACTTCAGAACCTGGATTTGCAAATCAAAACAGAACTGTGAATGTAAAAAGATATAATTCCTTCCTTCCATTTTCTTATAATAAATTTTGGGATGGTTCTTGCCATTATTTAACTAATATTTCAAGTGGTGGTTTTAGATGTTGGCCTGAAACTCATAGTCTTGGAATGGGAATGACAACAGATTTACGGGCAACTTTTTTTGATAATGCTGTAGAAATTGGTGTTAGTAGAATGAATCGTGAATGGGCAGGGATGGATGATGGAAGTAGTCTTGTATTAAATAAAAATGCTAGACCTTTTGTTTCTGCTGATTTAAGAGTTTCTTTGTTTGATTTTTTCTCAATTTCAGCTTTAACTGGAGTTTTGGAATTTCCTAATAGAATGGATTTAAATTCTAATGCTTGGTATGTATTTGATTCAGATGGTAAAATTGAAACAGCAAAGAATAATTATGATGCATATTTCTTTCAAAATGCTTTTTCTATTGCTATGGTTGATTTAGACTTTAAATATTTGCATTTAGATTTTGGAACTAGTTGTGTTTGGCCAAAACGTTTTGAAATGGGGTATGCAGTTCCAACTTTAGATAGATTAATTTATCAAAATAATGTTGGTGATTATGATAATTTAGCTTTGTTTGGTGATATTAAATTAAGATATCCAGGTTTAGGAAGTATTTGGTTTTCTTTATACTTAGATGAAATTACAGTTACCAAAACTTTTTATGAACAAACTAGATGTATGTATGCATTTCAACTTGGTACAAAAGTAAACGTACCAATTTTACCATTTACAACAATATCTTTTAGATATACAAAAATTGAACCATATTGTTATACTCACTTGGCAATTTTAAATGCTCCTTGGTATAACACATATATTGCACAACCATATACTAATAATGGTGAAAGTCTTGGTTATTATTTACCACCAAATGCTGATGAATTTTTATTTAAAATTGAATCAAAACCAATTACAAGTACAGCCTTTGGATTTCAATATCAGTTGATTCGTCATGGTGCTGATTGGGGAAGTGGAGCCGTTCCTGGAAGTAATATTTATTCTGAACTTCAACCAGGATATAGAGATACCTTAAGAAAATACTTCTTACGAGATGGAGTTTACGAATGGATGAGCATTTTCTCGTTATACGGTAGTTATGATTTTAAAAACTTCAATGTTCCTGTAAAAGTATTTTTGAATATGGGATATATTTATCAGTGGTTTACAGGAATTGATGGTACTCCAAGTTCTTCAACTCCATATCACTATATTAATACTCCGGAATATACTGACAAAAACGGTTTTGTATTTACTCTTGGAATTAAGCTTTTTAGTTACTAAAAAAAATGCATAGTATTTAATTATTTTATTATATTAATAATTAAATACTATGTTAAAAAAGTTTAATTTAAAAAAA
>JAGARY010000256.1 GCA_017622055.1 Treponema sp.
CGTTTTTATAAGTTCTTCTAACGCATCGCAAGAAGAGCAGTAAGGCAAAACGATTACGATATGACGGCACATTTTGCCTTCTTTTAATTTGTCGTAGTCAAGGAATCCTAAAAGTTCGTCATCAGATTTGCTTCCGTCTATAACTTCTAAAAGGTCAAGAATTTCTTTTTCATAAATAAACTTTTTATGAGTGCCGTCGTCGGCTTTTTTGATAGATTGTGGTTTGAAAAGCGCAGAGAAAGCGTAGGTCGTACCTGCTTTTCTAAGTTCTTCTAAACGCTTGCGAGAAGATTCGTTTGGGTGGAACGCAAAACGTACCATTTGCGGGAAACCATAATAAGGGTTGTCCCATTCTTTGCACTCGTCGTCTAAAATATGTTCGTTATCCCAAGCTTGTTGTTCGTCAACAATGTCGGTAAATTGGTAGAAGGCAATAATATCTTCTTTTTTGAACTCACTTCCCATCAAAATACGATAAGGTGTACCTGACAAGTGGATAGTTATATTTGCTTTAAGAGTTTTAATCGTTTTATCTGCTTCATCAACATCAACGAAGTCGTCGCTGTCTTTCTTATTTTTAATGTCGCTTTCGTAATTATTGGCGTTTTTTAACACTTCGCCGTATTTTTCTGCACGTGCGCCAAAGTGTGTTTCATCAACGAGAAGAAGGTCTATATCTTGTCCAAATACTTCTTGGTGTTTCTCTTTAATTTGTTCGCCTTGTAAGTCTTGCAAAGTTAAGAAAACGACAACCTTTTTGTCCGCATTAAGTCTTTCAGTAATGGCATGATTATTATTGTTTAACGTTTTTGCCGTTACAAATTCATAGCCATCAAACTTAACGTGGCTTTCAACGGTCTTTTTCCATTCAGTTAAAACGTCAGCTTTTGCGGAAACAACTACAACAAGTTTTGCACCCATTTCTACGGCACAACACATAGAAGTAAAGGATTTACCAAAACGCATTACAGCGTACATAAGCAAATTTTTACGACCATTTGCGATTGCAATTTTGAACGCATTAACCGTTTTTTCTTGGTTAGGACGCATAGGATAAGATTCCGTGCGGAGGAAAACAGTTTCTTCCGGTCTTAACGTTTCTACGCTATAAAATTGATATTTTTGAGTCTTGTTTTGATAGTCGTTTATAATATCGGTGATAGCATCTTCAACATCACCAACTGTTGCTTCTCTAAAAAACTCTTTGGAATAATAGATGCCTACGGGTAAATCGGAAAGTTGCAATCTTGATTTATACCTTTCCATTTCTAAAAATTGGTGTACGGAAAAATCACGGAAATAAACGGCATCTATTTTCGCTTCGCTTTCAAATTTCTTTTCAAGATTAGGATAATGTTCTTCCCATTCCTTTAATCTTACCGACACGGGACGATAAGTGTCACCAACTTTGAGATAGTTGGGTATCGTGTTTGTAGTAAACGCATAGATGTGCGGTTCTACCCGACCTATTATAATCTCGTCCAAAAGTGTTTTGTTGGTAAATTCTGTCATTTTAGTTTTCCTTTAATATATCCACAAAACGGACAACTTCGTTCTCTTGCCAATCCATTATTTTGCAATAAATACCATTATGTTTTTTATAAATATTTTTTTTACAGCCTTCACATTCTGTAGCAACTGTCACAGTTTCAAATAAAGTTTCTTCTGTTTTGTTTTCTTTGCAACAAGAATTAGGAATTACAAATTTTAATCCGTCCATTTGCCAAATATTCCAAACTATTATCTTTGCAAATTCAATCAATTCTTTGGAAGATAAATCTTTTTGAAATTTATATTTACAATTTTCCATTACAGTAAAAAGAACATTCTCTCTTGCAAGTAAAATATTGTCCCCTTGCCATTCATAACCATAGGAACTTTGAACAGCTATCTTTGCCCAATTTAGCCAATCTTCATAAGATTCTGTATTTTCATTTACTATTCTTAGTTTTCTGTCTAAAAAACCAATACGATTTTGAACTTCTATATATTCCCCAGTTACAGCATCATATCTGCTTGTAATATAAGGAGCTTCTCCACAAGTAATTTCAAGCCAATTTGATTTTACGTAGTCTTGCCAAGTTTTGCCCTCTTCATCTGGAAATTCAATTTTATCTGTTAATGTTTTCCAAGTTTTAGTAGCTTCATCTTCTATATTAAATTGAGCTTTTCTTCCAAACCAAGCATCATCAACTAAATTAGCTTGTGCATTGCAAACCCATGCAGGAGTAAAAACTTCTGCTTTTTGGCGAACACGTTTTTGCTGTTCTTCTTTTGATTTCTCAACTCTTGGTTTTATTATGTTTCCATTTTTTGATGTTATTAATTCTATAAGAATCTCTTTATCAGGAGCATAACAATTTCCATAAGAAAGATAGTTATCTGTAGCCCATATAATATTTTTACCAGTTGTTTTATCTTGTAATAGAATTTCTAGTAATTCTTCATCTAATTTGAGAAGTTGATTTTCTTTTACATCTACTATTCTTTTTGTTTTTCCACCCATACAATACATTATACCACAAATCCACCTATTCTAAAACATTTTCCCACACAATTTCCTCTTCAAAAATCCATCCTTCTCAATACATTCTCCATTCTACCACCTGCACAGTGTCAAAAAACGTCCCTCTAAATCATTTTCCAACTTTTCCATACACAACAGCCCTTTTCCAATCATACAACTTCCCCTCACACAATACAGCCTCCGTTTACAACCACTACACAAGCCCTGTACAATCACTACAATTTCCCTTTACAATCACCACAAACTCCCTGTAAAATCATCACAGACTTCCTGTACAACTACTACAGACTGCGTTTATAACAAGTTCACACTAAATTTCAATAATTTTCACACCAATAAATAAAATATTTACAATTTTGTGAATATTTTTCATATTTTTTCTTGATTTATTTTCAAACCTGTATTAATATATATTTAGACAGTAAAAAGAGACTGTCCGTGCTGATGAATCCGTTGGGTTCATTTTTAAGGAGATTAAGAAGAGGAGTTCAAGAATGGCAGAAGTTACAGCTTTCGGAAAACTTTTAAGAAAGCTAAGAATTGACTATTCAGAGGTACTCGGGACAATGGCTAAAAGACTTGGTATTTCACCAGCATATCTTTCGGCTATCGAAAACAATGGACGTGATATTCCAGAAGATTTTGTTGCAAAAATTGCGGCAGAATACAATTTGGATGAAACACAAATCAAGGAACTTGAAGAAGCAAAAGCACAGACTGCGGGAACTGTTGCTGTGCAATTTGAAAGTCAAAAGGCTGAACGTAATTATGTTGAAACTGCGGTTATGTTTGCTCGTGATTTTTCAAAATTGACTTCTAATCAGGTTGAACAATTAAAGGAACTTCTTAGATCTTTTGAAGTTTCGGGAGTTACAGCTAATGGAAGTGTGTCAGAATGAAGTAGAAAACGAACATTTTGCCCCTGCACTAGTTCTTTCCAAAGAAGGCACTAGTTGCCTAGCGTTTTGGGTTAGAATTATTTGTGGATATGGATTAGATAAAAAATTTGATCCAATTTTCGTAATGGAAAATATTATTCCAAGATTTGACCCCTCTTATAATTTTGTGATTGTTGATAAGGATTGTTGGTCTTACGAAGAATTTATTCCTGCTTTTTACAGTCCTATGGACAATACGATTGTGATTCGCAGCGATACTTATGACAAAGCTCTTAACGGAGACCTTATGGAACAAATAAACATTGCTCATGAAGTATCTCACTGCATTCAATCAATCTTTTTACGTTTTTTACACGCTCTAAAATGCGTTGATTTTAAGACAGAATTGTGCAAAATCGATTCAGAACAAATGACACGCCATGAAGAGCAAACTGATGCACTAACAAGTTTATTGTTATCCCCTAATCAGGTTGTAGCTGGAAAATCTGAAGATGAAGTTTTTACAGAATATATTTTTAATCCTGTAATGACTTTTTGCGTAGGATTAATTAAAAGATTTGGACCTAAGTTTTTAGATAAATTAAAAACTTTGCAACTATTAGAAGATGCTAATCAAAATGCATCATAAAAAGGAGGCTGTATGTGCAAAACGATTGTCTAACGCTTGCAAAAAAAATAGCTTAAACCTACGCCAATAGATTTAAGCCTTTTATCAACAAAAAGTAGAATACCTTTCATTAAACTATATATATATTCTACTTTTTGTTGAGATTTTTTGCAAGTAAATTATTACCCACTTAGCAAAAAGTGTAAAAAATTTTGCAAAATCTAAAAAAATAAGGATGGTAGAATATGGCAATTATTGAAAATCTTTCCACATTAGAAAGTAGTAACGCAACATTGAGCGTTACTTTGTATCAAAATCACTTAAAAAAAGATGGATCTTACTTTGCAAGAGTAAGTCGTAACACAGCAACATTTAATAATGTAATTTCTGAAATTGCAGAAGAAAACAAGGGGCTTGATCCTCACCTTTTGCAATATTCGGCAATTCTGATTCAAAAGAAAATCTTAAAAATGCTTGAGCAAGGAAAAGCGGTAAACATTCTTGACCTTGGCACTATGTACATTGCAATGAAATGTTCTGCAAAGGGCAAAAATGATGTTTCTAACAACGGAAAATTTTGCATAAAATTTTCTCCAACACAAATTGCTCAAGACACAGTAAATTCCTTGAATGTTGATAAAGTGGTCTATGTTGATAACAATCCAGAAATCACAACAATCACAGATTTATCAACTGGAAAAACTGATCAAACAATTTCAAAAGGAAAACCTGTAGCAATTTTTGGAAGCAAACTAAAATTGGGAAGTTCTGGTTCAGGAATCTACTTTGCTCCAGCAACAGAGCCAACAGCAGACGGCGAACTTAGCTTTGATTTAGACGAAACAACATGGATTTCGGTTTCCAAAGAAACAATTTTTAGAAACAAACCTGCAGAACTAAACTTCTTTGTTCCAGAAACCCTTGAATCAGAAAAATCCTACTGCATTATCATCAAAACAAACTATCTTTCAAACACACAATCCCGAAAAGATTTTGTTGAAACTGTCAGTAGTCCAATTACAGTAATGTAAAAGGTTTCCCCCCCCCCCCAATTTTTTGGCACATTGCCGAAGGTTTGGGGTGGGAGTTTGATTTTTGGAGAAAGGAAATTATTCTTGTGTGATGTAGTTGTAAAATGCTTCTTTTCCTTGGGTATATTCAATATCTAAGGCATCTTGTAAATATAAATCAGATTCTAAAAACATATTAGAATTATCATCTAAAATTAGTTTATAAGTTTCTGTATTTAGTAATTTCTTATAAGCTTCTTCATGAGTAATATGAAATTTATTTATGAGATATTTCGTTAAGTAAATTGTACACAAACCTTTTATATGTTCTGCTGTTTTGCTATCCATAAGATTTATCTCCAAGAAATTTCTTTTATGCTTATAACTAATTTATCAGCAATTTCTTGCTTCCCTATAAAATATTGAATCCCAAGATTTTCTGGTTCAAGATAACCAAGTAACTTCTCTTTTGCTTCATCAGAACCTACTTTACCATAAAATCCTCGCCAATAAGAATTCAAACATAACAATGTATCATCATCTGCGGTTGGCCCAATAACAACATCAAAATTGTGGGGAATTCCTCCTTGCTCTCTACATAAAAGTATAAAATCTAACCATTCCGCATTTGCAAAATCAAATTGTTTTACATTTAGTGTTTTTAAATAATCAGTATCAATAGTAAGTTCATATAATATTTCAGCAAATTGATCTTTTTCAAGATTCGGTCTACGAGCAATCATCTCTTTATATTTTTTGTGCATCATTCCAATTGCTTGATTTTTGGAAACAGCCATATAAAATCCTTTACCAAAATCTTTTCTATTTCTTCCCTTATTGACTTCAATTTTAGAAAATGTTTGAGCCGTTCCATGGTATAAAACAAATCTATCTTGCTGCGACATAAGAATCTATTTCCCCTACCATTTCTTCAGGTGTCATTGAATCAAAAATATCTGGATATTCCCCAACAAATTTTATGATATTGAATTTTTTATCTAACTCTAAAAATTGTTCAGTAGTTAACGAATGTTGTTTTTTATAATTTTCAGTAACGAGATACATAATATAAATTGTGTTATTCAATCTTTTTTCATTCATTTTGTACCTCCACATAATATAAATATATCATGAAAATAAAAATAAGTTAAATCGTTTTTGTGTGAAGCATGTTATAAGTTCAATTAACAGAAAAATCCCCTCCCCGAATTCACATCTCCCCGCACCAAGCCACATTCCACTTTCCGCCGCGACGCTCAAAAATGGCCACGTTATCTACGGGAAAATCTTCCACAAGATTCAATTCATTCATCACCTGCAATGCGGCAACCGAAGCTCCAGAAGGAATGTCTCTGTTTGCCACTGTCAAATGAGGCGTAAAAGGTCTTTTGTCTTTTTTTGTACATCCAGGAGCCGCCTTCAAAACCGCCCCAAGGACTTTGTCTCGCAATTTGGTCCAGTTTTCGTTTGGAATCACCTTTGCAAAAATCGTTCTGTCGCCAAAAGCATCAAAGTTTTCTATGTGGCCATCAAATTTCAGCTCACTTCCCGCCAAAATCACTTCTTTTTCAATAGCCATTGCCAAATCCTTTGTAGAAAATTCCTCTGGCAAGTGAAAAGATGGCACCAAAGTCACGTGAATAGGCGTTCTATACCCAGACTTGCACCCGTACGCTTCGTTCATATATCGTCTGCAATCTTCCAGCGTGGCCCTAATATCCTCTGGAACCAAAACCCCAATAAAATGTGTCTGTTGAATAAAATCTGTTTTCATACAAAAATAATCTACATTGTAAAAGTAAAGTTGTAAATACGTCCGGTTAAGGGATACGACCTTCAAGCCATTGACTCGGCCGTTTTTAGAGTTTTATATAAACTCTAAATATAAGGAGGGGAAAGCCTCGCTAGAAACTTCACACATTCGTGCTCGTTGCGAGAACCCCTCGCTCCAAAGTCCTCGCTTTCGCTCCGGTCTTTTCCGCTACCCCTTCTCCTAGGTGATAAAATAAAAGCCGTTAAAAACAATGCGACCAAGCATTGTTTAGGCTTCACTTATGAATAGCCCCTAAACCCCGAAAAAAACTTCATCTGTCAAAGTATTTTTTCTAGAAAAACCTAAAATAATATAGTATTATTATAATAGAAAATATAC
>JAGARY010000026.1 GCA_017622055.1 Treponema sp.
ACCTAAAAAATGCTTTCGCATTTTTTTTAACGGTTTTCGATAAAACACCGGGCGCCAGCGCTCTTAAAAAAGGAAGATAACCTAAAAAATGCTTTCGCATTTTTTTTAACGGTTTTCGATAAAACACCGGGCGCCAGCGCCCTTACACAGGAGATGATTTTGAATTCTATTGATTCATTTATTAATGTTCCACTTCTTGTTTCTTTAGGTTTAGGAGTTGTTTTATTACTTCTTTTATTAATAATGAAACTAAGAAATACTTCAAAATCAAGTTTCATCTTTTTTGTTGTAGTTGGAATCATTGTATTAGGTTCTGCGTATACTTATTTAACACAAACATATTTCTATTTTGTGTTCACAGTAATATTGGCAGAAGTTTTGATTTTCCCATACTTGCTACTAAAAGCCTTTGACAATCCAAAAAAACGTGAAGAAAAATTAGCAGCAAAAAAAGCAGCAGCTCAACAAGCTTCGTTAGAGCAAGATTCAGCAAGTAAAGCACTTATTGCTGCAATGGAAGAAAAACATCAAAGACTTCTTAATGTTAATAAAGAAATTATTTCAAAAGTTTCTACTTTCTTTACAAACGAAAACAGTATTGAAAGTTTTATGGAATATTGTAATAAATTCCTTACAGAAAAAACACAAGCTGATGGTTGTGCAATTCTTCTAGCTGATGATTTTGATAACACACTTGCAGTAAAATCTTTGGCAGGTGCATTCCCACCACCTTACAAATTACCAGACGATTTACCACACAAACCAATTCGTGTAGAAACAAATCTTAGATTTGCTACATTCAACTTTTCAGATAACATTTTTGGAGATGTTTTCACTTCAAAAGAGGCATGTTTAATAGCCGATTCTGTAAAAGACCCTAGAATTTTCCAAAATGGACCTGAAGATTTCCTTCGTTGTGGAAGTTATATTTTTATTCCAATTATTCAACAAGAAAATGCAGTTGGTGTTGTTGCGTTAGCAAGAAAACCAGACAATGTTAAGTTCACAAAAGAAGAATTTGAAACTGCAACAATTCTTGTAGATGCAATTGCAACTTCATTAAAACCTTTGTACAGTTTCTTAACTTACGCTGAAAATGCAGAATTAAACAAAGGTGGAGATATTGCTTCTAGTTATCAAAAACAATTAGTTCCACAAAAACTACCTGTTATTTCAGGAACATCAATTGGATGTTTTTCTCTTTCAACTGAAAATGTTTGTGGAGACTATTATGATGTAATCGTTTCAAGAAAAGATAGAATTTCTTTTGTAATGGCTGACGTTGCCGGAAAAGGAATGAATTCCCTTGTTGTAATGATTATGATTCGTGCAATTTTAAGATTAGCAGTAAACACAAATCAATCTGCATCAACAATCTTAACTTGGGCAAACAAAGGATTATGTTCAGATACATCAAAACTTGATCATTTTGCTAGTATTTCATTAATCAACTATGATAGCATTAACAAAGAAGTTCAAATTTCAACATGTGGAAACAATCCTGTGTTTATTTATAAAGCATCAGATAAAACATTTAATCAATTGTCTACACCTTCGGAACCAATTGGTGTTTCAAAAGATGCCGTTTATACAGACATGAAAATTAAGCTTGAATCAGGTGATATTCTTGCAACTTGTACAGACGGATTACTTGAATCTTTGAATGAAGATGGTGTACAATATTCAGCTGAACGTTTATCTAAAGCAATTATTAAAAATTGCGGTGCTAATGCAAAAGATATTTCTGCAAAAGTAAAAGATGATTTTAAAAGATATTGTGGAACTGCACAGCAGTATGATGATCAAAGTTTATTGGTTATTAAAATTCAATAAGGCTAAAGGAGCTTCTGTATGGAACTTAAAATAAGAAAAAATGGTGACGTATACATCATTGATGTTACTGGAGAAATGGATCTTTACAATTCTTACAAATTAAAAGAACTTGTAATGAAAATGTTAGAAAAAAGTGTAAAAAATTTCATTATTAATCTTGAACAAGTAGATTATATCGACTCGTCTGGAATTGGTGCATTAATTTACATTTGTTCAACAATTAAAAAAATGAACCTTAATCTAGCTATTGCAAACATTCATGGTTCTGTAAAAAAAGTAATTGAATTGACAAAATTAATGGGATACTTCCCAATTGCAAACAGTATTGAAGAAGCACTTTTAATGGTAAAAGAATAGTATCTCTTTTTATTTAATAGTGTCTACTTAAACTAAAGCAGCAAATATAAAAGGACAAAATTATGGAACAAGAATTCAAAGAACTCAGATCTGATGAGAACGACCCATTATTCGATAAAACAAATATGTTAAAGAAGGAATTTCCTTCAGACTTTAGACAGATTAGAT
>JAGARY010000257.1 GCA_017622055.1 Treponema sp.
ATCTTTCTGATGCAGGTACAATTTTGGAACAAGATCCTCCTGAAGGAACTGAAATTTCTGAGCCAGTAACTGTAAAACTTGTTGTAAGCCGGGGTCCAAACTACGAAAATACAAAAGCTCCTTATGTTATTGGTCAATCTATAAATGACTTACTTCAAACAATTGCAAGAAGTAAAATTGTATTTGATATAACTTCTCATTCTGCTGCAGATGGGGAAAAAGCTGGAACAGTTGTAAGTCAACAAACTTTTGATTCAGAATTTGTTCCTAATTACACAAGAGTTACTGTTGAAATGGCACTTGAAGAAAAACCAAGTAAAAAAGATGATAATGTGCAGGGAATCTTTATAGATAATGTTGCAAATTATCCATACCCAGTTCCAATGAAACTTGTTGCAGTTCCTTCTGAAGGTGATTCTTATACAATTTTAAGTTTTGTTCATCCTGGTGGACAAGTTACAATTCCATATTCAGTTCCTAAAGGAACAACTTTAGTATTGTACATTGTAGATAAGGAATCTTCAAAGCAACAAATTAATTAGGTGAAATAAAATGGGCCGTCCTTTAGTTTGTATGAGTTTAACAGGTTCTACATTGGAAGAAGATGTTAAACTTACTCGTAGATATGAAAAGTATATTGATTTAGTTGAACTTCGGGTTGATTTCTTGTCTCCTGAAGAGCAATTAAATGTTCGAAAATTTCCTACAATGGTTTCAAAACCTTGTATTTTAACTATTCGTCGTGAAATGGATGGTGGAAAATTTTCTGGAAGTGATTTTTCAAGGACGACTCTTTTTGCTCGTGCTTTGTCATTCGCAAATACAGATAAATCTAAAAACTTTGCTTATGTAGATTTTGAAGACGATTTTAACATTCCAAGTATTCAAGATGCGGCCCAAGCTTTTGGTGTAAAAATTATTCGAAGTCATCACAATATGACAGGTCCTGTTTCAAATATCAGAGAAAAAATGGCAACAATGCGCAAAACAGGATACGAAATTCCAAAAATTGCCTTTATGCCTCGTTCTTTGGCAGATGTGGAAACTCTTTTTAGGGAAGCTTCTCAAATTAAAGATTTTGATTTTATTTTGTGTGCAATGGGAGTGGAAGGTTTTCCTTCCAGAGTTTTGGCTTCTTTGTCAAATTCCTATCTTACTTTTGTTTCTCCAAAAGAAGTTATTGAACATACAAAATTTTTGGGACACATTGATCCCGAAACTTTGCAAAATCTCTATTCTTTTAGTTCTATTACAAAAGATACCTCTTTGTACGGAATCACAGCTTGGCCTTCAATTGATTCTTCTGTTGTAGAACTTCATAACAAATATTTTAAAGAAAATAATTTAAATTCAGTTTATATTCCAGTTATTTCATCAATTGTTTCAGAAGCTTTAAGCTTTGCAGATTATATGGGAATCAAGGGTCTTTCAATTGATATTCCTTACAAAGAAGCGATTATGTATTATTTGCAAGAGCAATCTCCTGAATTAACCGAAATTCGTTCTTGTAATACAATCATCAAAAGAAATAACAAATGGATTGGATACAACACAGACATTTCTGGTTTTAAAAAAGCGTTAGAAGAATTTCTTGGTGACAAAAAAATCAAAAGAAAAAGAGTTGCGCTTGTTGGTGCTGGTGGTGCAGCAAAAGCGGCTGCTTATGTATTAAAACAAATGGGTGCAAAAGTTTGTGTATTTAACAGAACTTTGGAACACGCAAAAATTATTGCTGAAAAATATAATTTTAATTATTGTCAGTTAGATGCTTCTTGTACTCCAATTTTTAAGGATTATTCTGATTTTATAATTCAAACAACTTCAATTGGCATGAATTCTGATGGAACTGTTTCCAAAAAAAATGATCCATTGTATTTTTACGAATTCACCGGAAAAGAAATGCTTTTTGATTTTGTTTACACTCCAAGTATTACACCAATTATGAAAAGAGCCTCATTGGCTGGTTGTAAAGTTTGCAATGGTTTAAAAATGTTAGAATATCAAACAAAAATGCAATTTGATATTTTTACAGGAAAAAATATAGAAAAAAAATAAATATAAGGATTTGATTATGACACAGAATGAACAAAAAGTTTTAGTTGCTAACACAGCTGTTGATAAACTTTTAGAAGAAGGAAAAATCTTTGACGGAATGAAAATTGGTCTTGGAACTGGCTCAACTGCAATGCCAGCTGTAAAAAGACTTGCTGAACATATTCAAAATGGAAAAGTAAAAGATGTAAAGGCTGTAGTTACAAGTTTTCAAACAGCAGTTGCTTGCCAAGAACTTGGAATTCCTGTTTATACATTAAATGATAAAATTATTGGTGGACAATTAGACCTTGCCATTGACGGTGCAGACGAAGTTGATGATGACTGCAACTGTATTAAAGGTGGTGGAGCTGCTCATCTTAGGGAAAAACTTGTAGAATACAATTCAAAAATCTTTGTTGTAATTGGAGATTCTTCAAAAGCGGTAAAAACAATTGGTACACAATTTAGAGTTCCTGTAGAAATTATTGGAGATGCAAGAGTTCCTGTTACACAAGCTTTAAATAAACTTGGTGCAGATTGTGTTTTGCGTGAAGGTGTAAAAAAAGCGGGTCCTGTAATCACAGACAACGGAAACATGATTTTAGACTGTCATTGGGAATCTCCAATTAATGTGGCAGAAATGGAAGATAAAATCAATCAAATTGTTGGTGTTGTAGAAAACGGATTGTTCTCTAAAAATAAACCAATTGTATTTATTGCTCAAGATGACGGCACAGTTGATATAAAAAACTGGCACTAATAAACTAAGGTAATTTTTGGTATTAAAATGTTTCCACCTTATAGCACAGAACTAGCTCATCATTATTGTTTAGATGTTATTTCAAAAATTAATGATGGGCAGTTTTTCTTAAAACAGGTTGCAAAAGAGAGCCTTGAACGAAAAAATCAGGGTGTAATGATTGGAACCCTTGTTTGTTGGAATCAAAAGAAAAAACAAAGAGAAGTTCTTGTTGCTGTAAGTGGAATTGCCAAAAAATTAGAAATTCCAGAATCTTCTGGTCAAACTTTTATAAAATATACTGTAGTTCCAGATATTGCAAACTCTCAAAAAATTTCAGAAGCACTTCAAAAAAACGATTTTCAAATTCATCAATTAACTTATCAAATAAATGATTTACAAAAATCACTATCTGAAGATTCTGAAATTAATTCTAAAATACAAAATCAAATTCAAACACTTTCATCTCAAAGAACAAAACTAACAGACGCTTCGTTAAAAAAAGTTTTTTCTTTGTACAAATTTACATCAATAAATCATAAAAAAGTTTCTCTTAATCAAATTATTAAAGAACGAAATGGAAAACTTCCACCAACAGGAACTGGGGATTGTTGTGCTCCAAAACTTTTATCTTATGCTTTTCAAAAAAAATTAATTCCTGTTAGTTTGGATGAAGTTTATTTTGGCCAAAATACAAAAAATAAAGAAAATGGAAAATCTTACCCACCTTGCGACGAACGTTGCTCAATTATTTTGCCACATTTGTTGGGATTAAAAATCCTTTATGTAGATTCACAAATTATTGTTGTAGACAAACCTTCTATGTTGCTTTCTGTTCCTGGAAAAACAGAAGATAAACAAGATTGTGTTGTTTCCAGAGTAAAAACTTTTATTCCAAATCTTCAAATTCAACAGCCTTCCGTTCACCGCCTAGACATGGAAACATCTGGAATTTTAGTTTTGGCTCTTACAGAAAACGCTCATAAAAATTTAAGCCAGCAATTTGCCACACAAAAAGTTCAAAAAAAATACGAAGCAGTTTTAGACGGAATAATAGAAAAATCAGAAGGGGAGTACGCTCCAAAAAAAGGGGAA